>NZ_BAAALD010000038.1:55294-71513 GCF_039528095.1 Kitasatospora arboriphila | reverse complement strand
CGGATCGCGCAGTTCTCCCCCGGCCTTCGGCCGGGAGGTGCCCCCACGCGCCCCCTGGGCGCGCGGTTCCCGGGCCCCTTGCGGGGTGCGTGATCCGCACCCCGGCGGGGAGGATGGGGGGATGCCGTTCACGTTGAGCCATGTTGCGGCGGTGGTGCCGCTGATCGGGCGGGGGGACGGTCGGGTCTGGGTGGCGTCGGGGCTGGTGGCGGGGGCGATGGCGCCCGACGTGCCGTTCTTCGCCGACTCGCTGCTGCCGGGCGTCTACCGGTACGGGGCGCTCACGCACCGCTGGTGGGCCGTGCCGACCGTGGACGCGGGCATCGCGGCGGGGACGGCCGCGGTCTGGCACGGCCTGCTGCGCGAGCCGCTGACCGGCCTGCTGCCGGTGCCGGCGGAGGGGCCGCTGCCGCGCGGTGCCGCCGGGGCCGGGGCGTTCGTGCTGTCGGCGGCGGTCGGTGCGGCGAGCCACGTGGTCTGGGACTCGTTCACCCATCCCGGGCGCGCCGGGGTGCGGGCGTTCCCGGTGCTGGAACGGCCGGTGGCGGCCGGGCTGCCGCTCTGCACGGTGCTGCAGTACGGGACGTCGCTGCTGGGTCTGGCCGTGCTGCGGGCCCGGGTGCGCCGGGAGGCGCCGCCGCAGGCGCCGCAGCGGCGACCGGCCGCGGTGGCGGGCCTGGTGGTGGCCACGGCAGCCGGCGCGGTGCACCGGCTGGCGCGGCGGCAGCGGTCGGTCGTCCCGGAGTTCTGCTTCGGCGCGGGCGCCGGTCTGGCGGTCGGGTCGACGGTGTACGCGGCGCTGGCCGCGGCCCGCGGCCGGGTGCCGTCCGGTGGGACGGCACCCAGGGCGGGACGGCGGTGCGTCAGGCCGAGCGCAGCCGGGCGTACGCGCGCAGGAACAGCGCCTCGGTGAGGGCCATCCGCTCCAGCTCCTCGGGGTCGACGCTCTCGTTGACCGCGTGGATCTGGGTGGTCGGCTCCTCGACGCCGATCAGGATGATCTCGGCCTGCGGGTAGAGGGTGCGCAGGGTGTTGCAGAGCGGGATCGAGCCGCCCTCGCCGGAGCTGACCATCGGGCGGCCGAACGCCTCCTGCATGGCCTCGCCCATCGCCTCGTAGGCGGGCCCGGTGGTGTCGGCGCTGAACGCCTCGCCGCCGCTGAGCAGGGTGACGGTGGCCTGCGCCCCCCACGGCACCGCCGCCTCCAGGTGGGCGACGAGCGCCTGCTGGGCGGCCTTGAGCTCGGTGCCCGGCGGGATCCGCAGGCTGACCAGGGCCTTGGCGGCGGCCTGGACGGAGGAGGTGGCGCCGATCACCGGCGGCGCGTCGATGCCGAGGACGGTGACCGAGGGGCGGGCCCACAGCCGGTCGGCGACCGTGCCGGTGCCGGTCAGCCCGACGCCGTCCAGGACCTTCGCGTCGGCCCGGAACTGCTCCTCGTCGTACTGCACGCCCGGCCAGACCTGGTCGGCCGTCAGGCCCGCCACGGCGACGTCGCCGTGCTCGTCGTGCAGGGTGCCGAGCAGCCTCACCATGGCCTGCAGGGCGTCCGGGGCGGCGCCGCCGAACGCACCGGAGTGCAGGTTGCCGCCGAGGGTGGTCAGGGCGACCTCGACCACCGTCATGCCGCGCAGGCTGGCGGTGACGGTGGGCAGGCCGGGGGCGAAGTTGCCGGTGTCGCCGATGACGATCACGTCGGCGGCGAGCAGCTCCGGGTGCGCCTCGGCGTAGCGCTCCAGGCCGCCGGTGCCCTGCTCCTCGGAGCCCTCGACGATCACCTTCAGGCCGACCGGCAGACCGCCGTCGACCTCGCGGAGCGCCCGCAGTGCGGTGAGGTGCATGAGGATGTTGCCCTTGCAGTCGGCTGCGCCGCGGCCGTACCAGCGGCCGTCACGCTCCGTCAGTTCGAAGGGCGGGCTCTGCCAGGCGCTCTCGTCGAGCGGCGGCTGGACGTCGTAGTGCGAGTACAGCAGCACGGTCGGGGCGCCGGCCGGGCCGGGCAGCTCGGCGTAGACGGACTGCGTGCCGTCGGGGGTGTCCAGCAGCCGCACGCCGGTGAGTCCCTCGGCGGCGAGCGCGTCGGCGACCCAGCGGGCTGCCTTCTCGCACTCCTCGACCGGGAACTGCCGGGGGTCGGCGACGGAGGGGAAGGCGACCAGCTCGGCCAGGTCGGCCTTGGCGCGCGGCATCAGGGATCGGACGGCCGCCGCCAGGTGCTGCTGGGTCATCAGGTGTCTCCTGTTGACGAGGTGCGGGTGATTTGTCCGATCATAGGTCGACGCCTCGTCGTGGCCCGCGTCATCCCTGGTCGCGGCGGTGGCGGACGGGTCTAGGATGCGATCGTGACTGACACCGGTAGCTCCCTCGACCCGCACTCCGACGAGCACGAGGCCGTCGAGGCCGTTCCCGCGGCCTCCGGCCGGACCACCGTGGACCCGGAGGCCACCGAGCCCGACCCGCTCGGCGGCGTCTGGGACGTGGTCGTGGTCGGTGCCGGCCCGGCCGGCTCCTCGGCCGCGTACGCCGCCGCCACCCAGGGCCGCCGCGTGCTGCTCCTCGACAAGGCGGAGCACCCCCGATACAAGACCTGCGGCGGCGGCATCATCGGCCCCTCCCGGGACACCCTCCCGCCGGACTTCAAGCTGCCGCTGCAGGACCGCATCCACGCCGTCACCTTCGCGCTCGGCGGCCGCTTCACCCGGACCCGCCGTTCCAAGCGGATGCTGTTCGGCCTGGTCAACCGGGACGAGTTCGACCTGCGCCTGGTGCAGGCCGCCGAGCAGGCCGGCGCGGTGCTGGTCACCGGCGTGACCGCGACCGGCGTCGAGCAGGACGGCGGCGGCCGCACGGTGTCCGTCACCACCGCCGACGGCCGCCGGATCGAAGCCCGCGCGGTGGTCGGCGCCGACGGCTCCGCCAGCCGGATCGGCCGCCACGTCGGCGTCTCCTTCGACCAGATCGACCTCGGCCTGGAGGCGGAGATCCCGGTGCCGGAGGAGGTCTCCCGGGCCTGGGCCGGCCGGATCCACCTCGACTGGGGCCCGCTGCCCGGCTCGTACGGCTGGGTGTTCCCGAAGACCGACTCGGGCACGCTGACCGTCGGCGTCATCTCGGCGCGCGGCGACGGCGAGCGCACCAAGCAGTACCTCGCCGACTACATCCGGCAGTTGGGCCTGTCCGGCTTCGAGCCGAGCATCGAGTCCGGCCACCTGACGCGCTGCCGCGCCGAGGACTCGCCGCTCTCCCGCGGGCGGGTGCTGGTGGCCGGCGACGCCGCCGGCCTGCTGGAGCCGTGGACCCGCGAGGGCATCTCCTACGCCCTGCGGTCGGGCCGGCTGGCCGGCGAGTGGGCGGTGAAGGTCGCCGAGGCCGAGGGCAACGCGGACGTGCGGCGGCAGGCGCTCAACTACGCCTTCGCGATCAAGGCGGGGCTGGGCGTGGAGATGCGGGCCGGCAAGGTCATGCTCGGGGCCTTCGAGCGGCGTCCGCACCTGTTCCACGCGGCGGTCTGCCTGGTGAACCCCGCGTGGCGGGCCTTCGCCCGGACCACGCAGGGGCACACGACGTTCGCGCAGGTGATGCGGGAGCACCGCGCCGCGCGGAAGCTGGCGTCGGTCGCCGGGCGGTGACGCCTCCGGCGGGAGCGTGCCTGTAGGGGCGCGGGGACTGCGGCAGACTCGGGCGGGCCTGACCTCGTAGGGTGGCCCGCGTCCGGACTGCGCAGTTCTCCCCCAGCCTTCGGCCGGGAGGTGCCCCCACGCGCCCCCAGCGGCGTCCCCTAGCGGCGTCCCCTGGTGGGAAGGCTCACTGCTTGAGGCCGGTGTCGACGGCGGTGATCAGGGTGCCGGACGGGGTGTCGCCGGACATCTCCCAGATCATCGTGCCGAGCAGGCCCTTGGACTTCAGCCAGGCGGTCTTCTTGGCGATCGACCAGGGGTCGTCGAAGGTCCACCACTGGCCGCCGGCGCCGGTGTAGCCGTAGGTGGAGACGGACTGTTCGTCGTGGCGGACCGTCAGGTTGGGCACGCTGGTGAGCAGGTTGTCGTACCCGCGGGTGCCGGCCTCCTCGGCGAACTGGCCGGGGGCCGCGCCGCCCGCGGCCTGCCACTCGCCGTTGGCCCCGCCGTCGGTGACGTGCTGCCAGCCGCGGCCGTAGAAGGGCAGGCCGATGGTGAGCTTGCGCGGGTTGACCCCGGCGTCCAGGTAGGTCTGCACGGCCGACTCCACCGAGAAGTGGAAGCCGTACGGATCCTGGGCGTCGGTGTGGAGGTTGGCCTGGTGGCCGGTGCGGTTCGGCTCCCAGGAGTTGTCGCTGCCGGCGCCGTGGAAGTCGTAGCCCTGGACGTTGGCGATGTCGAGGGACTGGAAGATCTTCGAGAGGTCCCAGCCCTGGGCGATCTTGGCGGGGTCGGCCGGGGTGAAGGCGGTGAGCAGCCGGTGCGGGCCGCCGAGGGCGTCCAGCTGGGTGCGGAACTCGGCGAGCAGCGCGGTCAGGTCGGCCTTGTCGTTCGCCGACCAGTGGTTGCCGGGGTGGCCGTCGGGGGAGCCGGGCCACTCCCAGTCGAGGTCGATGCCGTCGAAGATCCCGGCGGCGGTGCCGGGGCCGCCGGCGCCGTTGTAGAGCGGCAGGTTGCCCTTGATCCAGACGTCGATGCAGGAGGAGACGAGCTTCTTGCGGGAGGCGTCGGTGGCGGCCGCGTCGGAGAAGTACTTGGAGTAGGTCCAGCCGCCGAGCGAGACGACGACCTTGAGGTTCGGGTACTTGGCCTTGAGCTTCTTCAGCTGGTTGAGGTTGCCGCGCAGCGGGGCCCAGCCGTCGTCGGCGACGCCGTCGACGGACTGCGCGGCGCTGAACGGGCGGGAGTAGTCGGCGTCCGCGTCGCCGGCGCCGGTGCCCTGGTCCGGGTCCTGCGGGTCGGCGGTGGTGCCCTTGGTGACGCCGGCCAGGCAGGTCAGGTTGACCGGGTCGATGTTCTCGAAGGCGTAGTTGATCACGTCGAGCTTGGCGGCGCTGCCCGAGGTGTCGAGGTTCTTCACGAAGTACTGGCGGCCGTAGATGCCCCACTGGGTGAAGTAGCCGACCCGGGCGTACTTGCCGGGGCCGACCAGGTCCGCGGTGGTGACGCTCAGCACCGGGGTGGCCGGGGAGGCGTTGTCGGCGGCGTCCCGCGCGCGGACGGTGAAGCCGTACGCGGTGGCGGGGGAGAGGCCGGTGACGGTGGCGGTGGTGCCGGTGACGGTCTGCGCGAGCACGCCGTCGCGGTAGACGTCGTAGGCGGCGACCCGCTGGTTGTCGGTGGCCGCCGTCCAGGCCAGCGCGACGCTGCTGGAGGTGACGGCGGTGGTGCGCAGGGCGGTCGGCGCGGTGGGCGGCACGGTGTCGCTCGCCGGGTCGACCGTCCGGGCGGTCACCGCGGGGCTGAGCGGGCCGGTGTTGCCGCGGCTGTCCTTGGCGCGCACGGTGAGCGTGTACGCCGTCGCCGGGGTGAGGCCGGTCAGGGTGGCCGAGGTGGTGGTGGAGGTGCCGAGCACGGTCGAGCCGTTCAGCACCTCGTACGAGGCGACGGGGAAGTCTCCTGCGGTGGCGGCGGGCCAGCTCAGGGCGACGGTGTGCGCGGTGGTGTCGGTGACCTGCGGGGTGCCTGGCGCGCCGGGCGGCACGTCGGCGGTGCCGTCGCACTTGTCGCCGTTGATCCGGCAGCCGGTGGGCGTGCCGATCGGGCCGTTGGCGACGAACCAGAAGCTGTACGGCTCGGTGCTGGCGTGCGGCTGGACGGTGCCGTTGTAGTAGGCGTTGACGGCGGTGACGTGCCGGCCGGCGACGGTGGCCTGGCCGTTGTAGCTGCTGGAGATCGTCACCCCGGCCGGGAGGTCGAACTCCAGGGTCCAGCCGGTGACGGCGGTGGCGTTGTCGTTGCGGACGACGAAGGTGCCCTTCCACCAGGAGCCGTTGTCGGCCGTGGTGAAGCTTGCGGTGAGGCGGCCGGCGGCGTGCGCCGGGACCGCGGCGAGCAGGGCGAGCGGCAGTGCGAGCACGGCGAGCAGGGCGGTGGTACGGGCCCTGGCGCGCCGTGGCGGCCGGTCGTGCATGGTGGTCTCCCTGTCTGGTGTGGGGGTGCCGTACAGGGGTGCCGGGAAGCCGTCGACGACTGTAGGTGGTATGGACCAATCGGGTCAACAGGGCCGTCGTGTCGTTGAGTTGACGATCTGTCGGACGGGCTACCGGAGCAGCTCGTCGGCGAGCGGGCTGCGCGCGTACAGCACCACCCGGCCGTGCCGGGCCCGGCTGACCAGACGGGTGTCGGCGAGCACGGCCAGGTGCTGGCTGACCGCGCCCGGGGTGACGCCGAGCCGCCGGGCCAGCTCGGTGGTGCTGGTCGGCTCGTCCAGCATGGTCAGCAGTCGCGCCTTGGGCACCCCCACCAGCTGCTCCAGGGCCCGCCGGGTGGGCGGCGGCACCGCCGGGCCGGCCATCGTCCGCTGCCCGCGGGCCGGGTAGTTGATCACCGGTGGGTGATCGTCGCTGATGCTGGTGATCGCGCCGCGGGCGAAGAACGTCGGGGTGAAGACCAGACCGCGGCCGCCCACCGCGATGTCGGTGTCGCCGTCGCCCCAGTCGCGGCGGATCGTCAGCACGCCGTCCTGCCACAGCAGCCGCGGGTCCAGGTCCTCGAACAGCGCCGCCGCGCCGCGCTCCGCCAGCACCCGGGAGCGGTGCACGATGTCCGCGTGCAATACCGACCGGGCGCGCGGCCACCACTGCGGAGCCAGGCAGTGCGTCCAGTACGCCTCCAGCGCGTCGGCGATCGAGGCGATCAGCCCGGCCGGATCGGCCAGTCCGTCCGCCAGCGGCGGCGGCAGCCGCCGGTCGTGCGGCAGGAAGGCCCGCTCCAGCTCGCCCCGCAGGAGCTCCGGCGCGAGCGTCCGGACGACGGCCAGCTCGGCCGGGAACTCGGGGAAGGGCGTGCTCGGCCGCGGGGTCAGGAAGTCCGGCACGTAGCGGTTGGTCGCGACCAGCGAGCGGAGCAGCGGCGCGCAGGCCAGCTGCTCGAACACCGGCCGGATCCCCTCGAAGACCGACGTCTGGTGGACGTACGCGCCCGGGTGCGTCCACATCCGCAGGCTGAGCACCGTCTCCTGCAGCGGTGAACAGGCGAAGGAGGCCGCCGCGAGGTCCTCCAGGCCGAGCCGGAAACGGTGCACGTGATCCCCCATTCGTCAGCCCCGGGCTAAATCAATACCGGTGACTGATCCGCATGCGGTGCGATGATGCCATGACCACGACCTCCACGGGGGCGCCTGCGGCGTCCCGGGCATCCTCACGCCTGCTGCACCCCGATCCGACGGTCCGCAGGCTCGCCGCCATCACCCTGGTGAACACGCTCGGCAACGGCCTCTTCATGACCCTGGGCGCGCTGTACTTCACCAGGATGCTCGGCCTGCCCGCCGCGCAGGTCGGCATCGGCCTCACCGCGGCGGGCCTGTGCGGCGTCCTGATCGGCGTCCCGGCCGGCCGCGCCGCCGACCGCTGGGGGACCAAGCCCGTGCTGCTCGCCCTGGTCGGCGCCGAGGCCGTCGGCACCGCCTGCTACCCGCTGGTGTCCGGCTTCACCGCCTTCGTGCTGCTCGCCTGCGCCGTCACCGCCACCGACCGCGGCACCGCGACCGTCCGCAACGCCCTCTACGCCGAGGTGCTGCCGCCCGACCGGCGGGTCGCCGGCCGCGCCTACCTCCGCGTCGTCACCAACGTCGGCATCGGCGTCGGCACCGGGATCGCCGCCCTCGTCCTCGTCGCCGACACCCGCGGCGCCTACACCGCCGCGATCCTCGCCGACGTCGCCACCTTCGTTGCGGTCTTCGCGATGTACGCCCTGCTGCCCACCCCGCAGGCCGGGCCGCGCGGCACCGCGGACGAGAGCGCACCGCGGACCGGCTCCGCCCTGCGCAACCTGCCCTACCTCGTGGTCGCCGGGCTGGCCGGCGTCCTCGGCCTGCAGTTCGCCATGATCGAGGTCGGCGTGCCGCTGTGGATCGTCGACCACACCGAGGCACCGCGGGTCCTCGTCGCCTGCACGCTCGTCGTCAACACGATCCTCGTCGTCGCCCTCCAGGTGCGGGCCACCCGCGGCACCGAGGAGCCGACCGCCGCAGCCCGGATCTTCCGCCGCGGCGGCTTGCTCGTCGCGCTCTCCTGCGCCGCCTTCGCCCTCGCCGGCGGGCTGCCCGCGTGGGCCGCGGTGCTGGTACTGCTCGCCGGTGCCTCGCTGCAGGCCCTCGGCGAGGTGCTCGGCCAGGCCGCCGGCTGGGCCCTCGGCTACGACCTCGCGGAGGAGGGCGCGCACGGCGAGTACCAGGGCGTCTTCAACACCGGATTCTCCGCGGCGATGATGCTCGGTCCCGTCCTGATCACCACCGCCGTCATCGGCCACGGCACCCTCGGCTGGGCGGCCCTGGCCGGGCTCTTCGCCGCGGCCAGTGCGGCGATGGTGCCGGCGGTGGGGTGGGCGCTGCGGCGCAAGGCCGCGGCGGCGGCAGCCTGAGGCAGAGGGATCAGCCGGAACAGGTGCCCCCGCGCGCCCCTGTGGGTTCGCCCCGCTAGCGGACGACGTCGGGGACCGGGCGGGTGTAGGGCAGGTCGGCAGGGGTGACGGCGGTGGTGGGGCCGGCGGCGCGGAGGACGACGTCGAGGACGTGCTCCGGGTCGCCGGCGTAGATGCCGGTCGCCCAGGCCGGGTTGGTGACGGCCTCGGCCCCGGTGCCGTCGTCGAGGCGGCCGACGTCGACCACGACGGCGCTCGGCAGACCGCCGGCGGCCAGGGCGTCGGCGGCGAAGGCGAGCACCTCGGGGCCGGCCTCCGGGGAGACGGCCAGGTCTCCGTCGACGGCGTACCGGCTCGCCGTCCGCACCGCGCCGTCCAGCACGAAGAGCCGGTACTCCTCGGCGAACGCGACCACGTCGCTGATCTGGACGAGGGTGTCGTCGTCGAGGGCGTCCGGGCCGGGCAGCCCGCTGCCGTCCGGGTAGATCCGGGCCGGGAAGAGCTTGTCGACCGGCGGCTTCAGGAACGCCGGGCGGCGCAGCCGGCGGGCCTCGGCGAGCGTGGTGCACTCCACCCGGCGGCCGAGCAGTTCGGCGGGCAGCGTGGCCAGCCAGTCGGCCGGCGGCTCCAGCGGGGCGACGCCGAGGGCGCCGGCGGCCACGTCGGCGAACAGCGGCCCGCCGTACAGGTGGGCGGGCCGCAGGCCGGCGAGCTCGTCCGGGACCTCCCAGCGGACGGCGGTGTGCGCCCGCAGCCCGCGGCGGCGGGCGCAGGTGAGCAGGTGCAGACCGGTGTCGTTGATCCGGGGGGCGAGCAGGAGGAGCGTCATGGGGACTCATGCTGGCCCGGCCGCACCCGCCGCGGCCAGCGGATTTCCCGGGTCGTACTGGCCGACCGGACGGTCGGCGTGCCAGAGTCCTTCCGAGCGCGTCCGACCCACCCTCAGCCGGAAAGCAGGCCATCCACGATGACCAGCGAGAGCCCTCTCGTCCGCATCACCACCGCCGATGCGGTGACGACCCTCGAACTCGACTCCCCCCACAACCGCAACGCCCTCTCCACCCGTCTGATGGCGGAGCTGGCGAAGGGCCTGACCGAGGCCGCGGCCGACCCGGCCGTCCGGGCGGTGGTGCTCGGCCACACCGGCAAGGTGTTCTGCGCCGGCGCCGACCTCTCCGAGGCCACCGGCAGCGACCCGACGGTGGGCCCGCGCGGACTGGTGGACATCCAGCGGGCGATCGTCGACTGCCCCAAGCCGGTGATCGCCGTGATCGACGGCCACGCCCGCGCGGGCGGCCTCGGCCTGCTCGGCGCGGCGGACATCGCGATCGCCGGCCCGGCGTCGACCTTCGCCTTCACCGAGGTGCGGCTCGGCCTGGCGCCCGCGGTGATCTCGCTGCCGCTGCGCCCCAAGCTGGACCCGCGGGCCGCCTCCCGCTACTACCTGACCGGCGAGACCTTCGGCCCGGCCGAGGCCGCCCGGATCGGCCTGATCACCGAGGCCGCCGACGACGTCGCGGGTGCGCTGAAGGTGCTGCTGGACGCCGTCCGGCAGGGCTCGCCGCAGGGTCTCGCCGAGTCGAAGCGGCTGGCGAACGCGGCCGTGGTGGACTCCTTCGAGCGGGACGCCGAGGAGCGGGTCGCGCAGTCCGCGCGGCTGTTCGGTTCGGAGGAGGCGCAGCAGGGCATGCGGGCCTTCCTGGAGCGCCGCCCGGCCCCCTGGGCGCAGTAGCCGGCAGGGGGCCGGTACGGGGCGGGCCGTCAGCTCCAGTTGATGGTGGCGTCCGTCCGCCACAGGTCCAGCAGCGAGCCGTCGCCGGAGACGGCCGCGGCGTCGGCCTCGCGGCGGTTCCACAGCAGCAGGTAGAGGTCGTGCGCGGGACCGCTGACGGTGCAGTCGGCGGGCCCGGCGCCCGGCCGTGCCTGCGGGGGCTCCTGACCGATCGTCACCAGCCAGCTCTCCGGCCGGTCGGTGGGCCGGACGGCCAGGGTGCGCGGCTCTTCGCTGCGCAGCCAGGACTTCGGCCGGGGCAGGAAGCCGGTCAGCAGTTCGGCCAGGCCGTCGGCGGCGACGGCCGGGGCGACCGGGCTCGCGGCGGTGCCGGCGGCGGACTCCGCGTCGACCCGGTGCACGGTGGTCTCGTGCAGCTGGCGGCGGGCCCAGAAGGCAAGCGGGGAGGGCGCCGGCAGGAAGCTCCAGCACTCCAGGTCGGCGGGGGCGGACCGCAGGACGGTCACCAGGTCGGCGTGCCCGGTGCGGAACCACTCCACCAGGTCGGCGTCGGCGGGAGCCGGACCCCAGGCCGCCTCCTGGCCGGCCGCGTCCAGCGGCCGGGTCAGCCCGCCCTTCACGTGCGCGGCGGCCCAGCGGTGCACCTGACCGGTGTGCAGCACCAGGTCGCGCAACCGCCAGTCGGGGCAGGTGGGCACGGGTGCGTCCAGCGGCGTCGCGGCGGCGGCGTCGGCCAGCAACGCGCCCTCGTGGCGCAGGACGTCGACGAGCTCGGGAATCTCCATGGCGCGAGTCTGCCAGGCCCGGCGCCGGCCGGTGTGATGTTGATCGCCCGGCGCCTCGCCGGGGGCGCCCGCCCGCTACGGTGATCGCATGCCGACCGCCCGTACCCTCCTCGCCGCCGCCCGCCTCCGGGGCCGCCGCGCTGCCGGCCACGTCGTGCACCGGGCGTGGAAGTGGGTGCAGGAGACCGGGGCGGTCACCAACCGGACCCCGGGCCCGTACCGGTTCGGCGAGCTCGGCGACGGCACCAAGCTGGCCTTCCCGCTCGGCGCGGTCTTCAACGAGCAGTGGATCACCATCGGGCCGTTCTCGATCATCGGCGAGCGGGTCACCATCTCCGCCGGCTTCCTGCCCGGCCTGGACCTCGGCCCCGAACCGATCGTCAGGATCGGCGGCGGCTGCGTCATCGGCCGCGGCAGCCACATCGTCGGCCACCAGTCGATCGTCCTCGGCGACGACGTGTGGACCGGCCCGAACGTCTACATCACCGACCAGGCGCACGAGTACCGCGACACCGACCTGCCGATCGGCAAGCAGTGGCCGCGCAACGAGCCGGTGGAGATCGGCGCCGGCTCGTGGATCGGCACCGGCGCGGTGATCCTTCCCGGCTCCCGGATCGGCCGCAACGTGGTGGTCGCCGCCGGGGCGGTCGTCCGCGGCGACGTCCCCGACCACAGCGTGGTCGCCGGCGCGCCCGCCAAGGTCGTCCGCAGCTGGTCCGCCGACGAGGGCTGGCAGCCGCCGCTGCGCCACGACGCGCCGCAGCCGATCCCGGACGGCGTCACCGCAGAGCAGCTGCGCGCCCTGGTCGGCTGGGACCTGCGGATCCCCGGCCAGGCCGGGCCCGCCGACGAGAGCACCGCCCGCGCCGACGGGAACACCGCCCGCGCCGCCGACTGACCCGGCCCGGCCGACGGCCGCCCGTGTTCAGGGGCTGACCGCGAGGACCAGGTAGGCCGCCAGCACCGCCAGGTGCACGGCGCCCTGCAACGGCGTCGCCCGGCGCGGGATCACGGTGAGGGTGCCGACCGCGACGGTCAGCGCCAGCAGCACCATGTGCGAGGCGCCGAGGCCGAGGACGAGCGGACCGCTGAGCCAGAGCGAGGCGACCGCCACCGACGGCACGGTCAGCCCGATGGAGGCCAGCGAGGAGCCGAGCGCCAGGTTGAGACTGGTCTGCACCCGGTTGCCCGCCGCGGCACGCAGCGCGGCGATCGTCTCCGGCAGCAGCACCAGCAGCGCGATCACCACGCCGACCACCGAGGCCGGCAGACCCGCCTCGGCGACCGCCGACTCGACGGTGGGGGAGACCCCCTTGGCCAGGCCGACCACCGAGACCAGCGCGACCGACAGCATGCCGAGGCTGGACCAGGCCGACCGGCGGCTCGGCAGGTCGCCGTGGTCGTCCTCGTCCAGCAACTCGCCCTCGGCACCGACCGGCAGGAAGTACTCCCGGTGGCGCAGCGTCTGGGTGGTGACGAACAGTCCGTACAGGCCGAGCGAGGCGATCCCGGCGAAGGTCAGCTGCGCGGTGTTGAACTGCGGACCGGGCGTGCTGGTGGTGAAGGTCGGCAGCACCAGGCTGAGGGTGGCGAGCGTGGCGATGGTGGCGAACGCGGCGCCGGTGCCCTCCGCGTTGAAGACCGCGACCCGGTGCTTCAGCGCCGTCAGCAGGATCGACAGGCCCAGCACCCCGTTGCAGGTGATCATGACGGCGGCGAAGACGGTGTCCCGGGCGAGGGTGGCGTTCTTGACCGGGGCGTCCACCATCAGCGTCACGATCAGCGCCACCTCGATGACGGTCACCGCGACGGCCAGCACCAGCGAGCCGAACGGCTCGCCCACCCGGTGGGCGATCACCTCGGCGTGGTGCACGGCGGCCAGCACCGCCCCGGCCAGGAACAGCGCCACCACCGCGACCACCGGGCCGGGCAGCGACCGCCCCCAGGTCAGGATCAGCATCACCAGCGCCAGCACCGGCACCGCGACGGTCCACTGGACGAGGCCCCGGCGGATCAGGTCGATCATCCGTCGAGCTTCCCACCCCGGCCGGGCACCGTCCGGGCAGCGCCGCCGGGGTGTCGGGAGTTCGCCTCGACGGAGGAGGCGTCAGGCCCCGGCCCGGACGGCCTCCCAGGCGTCCGCCACCAGCCGGTCGAGCGCCGACCGTTCGGCCCGCCAGCCGAGCTCCCGCCCGATCCGGCCGCAGTCCGACACCAGCCGCGGCGACTCCGGCAGCGCGGGCCGCCGCACCACCGGCACCGGACGGCCGGTCAGCCGCTCCACCGCCGCGACGACCTCCCGCATGCTCGCCGGCGTCGCCCCCACGTTGTAGACCCGGCAGCCGCTGTGCGCCGCCGCCACCTCCCGCGCCCCGAGCGCCCGCAGGTACGCCTCGGCGACGTCGTCCACGTGCACGAAGTCCCGCACCACGCCGCCGTCGCCGTTCAGCTCCAGCGACGGATGCCGCCCGGCGGCCACCGCCAGCGCCCGCGGCAGGATCCGGGCCTCGTCCACGTCCCCGGCCCCGGCCGCGTTGAAGCAGCGCAGCACCACCGCCAGGACCTCACCCGCCGCGGCACGGTCCGCCAGCACCCGCTCGGCCGCCAGCTTGGACTCGCCGTACGGGCTGCCCGGCGCCGGCTCCGCCGACTCGTCGATCGGCTGCCGCGCCGGCGCGCCGTACACCGCCGCCGTCGAACCGAACACCACCAGGGGCCGGGCGCCGCTGCCGCCGGGCCGTCCGCGCAGGGCGTCCAGCAGGTCGGCCGTGCCGCCGAGGTTGACCTCGTGGTGCGCCCGCGGGTGCACCACCGACTCCCGGCCGCGGGTCAGCGCCGCGAGGTGGCAGACCGCGTCCACCCCGGCCACCGCGGGCGCCAGCGCCGCCGCGCCCCGCACGTCGGCGCGGTGCACCTCCGCGACCGGCAGCCCGCCGGCGTCCGTGCGGCTGCTGCTCAGCGCCCGCACCTCGTGGCCGGCCGCGGCGAGCCGACTCACCACCGCCCGCCCGACGAACCCGAACGCCCCCGTCACCAGGACCTTCACGACCACTCCCCGCGCAGGTGAAAACCGATTGCCGCCCCGCCCGCCATGCTGCCACGCTCACCGTCATGACGATCCGAAAGGCCGGCCCCGCGACGTCCCGGTGACCGCGATGGCCCCCATGATCCCCCCGCACATCGACCGCCTGCCCCGCCCCGAACGCGCCGCCGCCCTGGCGGGCCACGGCCGGGCCCTGACCGCCGACCGGTACCTGCGGCTGCACGCCGCACTGGACGCCGGCGACCACGACGACCGGCACACCGCGCTCTTCCTCGCCGTCGTCCGCCGCGACCTCGACCGGGTCACCGCGGCCCTCTCCGACCCGCTGCTCGCCCACCGCGCGCTCGCCGCCGCCGGACGCCTCCCCGTCCCCGACGAGGCGCTCGCCGACCTCGCCCGCAACGCACCCCGCGAGCTGAGGCACGACCTCTACCGGCTGCTGCGCCGCTCCCGGCGGCACGCCCTCGCCGAACGGCTGCTCCCGGAGGTCCGCGACCGCCACGACGCCCGCGAGGCCGCCCGGCTGCTGCCCGCCTGCACCCCCTCCGCCGTCGACCACTGGCTGCCACGGCTCGCGGTGCCCGACGGCGTGCTGCAGTCGCTCGCCCGCACCGCACCCCTGGCCGTCGCCCGCCTGCTCACCGCGGCGGCCGCGTCCGACCGGCCCGGCCCGCAGCTCCCGCACCGGCTGCGCGAACGCCTCGCCTCCGTCGCCGCCCGCGACCGGGCCGCCGCCGAGCACCTGCTCGCCACCGCCCCCGACGTGCTGCCGCCCGACGCCGTGCTGAGGCTGCTCGACCGGCCCGGCCCGGTGCTCGCCGCGATCCGCTCCGGCGCCGTGACCCGGCTGCGGCCGCCCGCCGGCCCCCTGCCCGCCACGGCCGAACGGGCCGCCCGCACCCTTCCGCCCGAGGACCTGCGCACCCTCGCCGACACCTGCCGCCCCCGGCCCGCCCGGGGGATCTTCCACCGGGACGCCTGGGGCCCCGAGCCCTACCTGCTGCTGCTCGACCCCGACACCCGCCTCGGCGTCGCCCGCGAACGCCTCGCCGCCCGGCCGAACACCCGGCGCCCCGACCTCACCACCCTGCTCAGCCTCGACCCGCCCGAGCGGGCCGACCTCCTCGCCCCCGCCCTGGCCCGCACCACCGACAGCCCGTACCTACAGGCCGGCCTGCTCGCGCTGCTGCCCTTCGACCGCGCCGAGGAGGGCCTCACCACCCTGGCCGGCCACCACCGGCACACCACCCGGATGATGGGCCGCACCGGCCTGCTGCGCGCCGCCGCCCAGCAGGACCCGCAGACCTGGGCCCGCGTCCTGCACGGTCTCGAACGCGCCTGGCACGACCACCCCGAGGCCCGCGAACCGGTGCTCGCCGAGGCCGCCCGCACCCCCGAACACCTGCTGGCCGCCACCCCCGAACAGGTTCTGCGGGACGCCGTCCTCACCACCGCCCAGGCCCGCGACAGCACCCCCGGATGCCTGCGCGCCGCCGACACCTGGCTCCGCCGCACCCTGCGCCGGGCCGGCACGGACGGCGACGCCGGGCGGGCCGCCGCCCTCCTCGTCCTCGCCGTCCACCTGCACGAACACCCCCGCTGGACGGCACCCGCCGAACCGCTCGGCCTCTCCCGGGCCCGGGCCGGTGCCGTCTGGACCCGGCTGCTGCGCACCCCCGGCTTCGAACGGCCCGAGCGCCTGCTCGCCGCCGCCGAACTGCTCCCGCCGCTGCCCGCCGTCGACACCCTGCTGGAACGCCTGGTGACCGGCGACCACCCGCCCGCGCTGCTCGCCCGCGCCGCCCGGCTCCGGCTGCGCGCCCCCGGCACCCCCGGCACCCCCGGCACCCGCGAGCGGCGCTGCGCCGCGCTGGTGGCGGCCGATCCCGGCTGGGCCCGGGTGGACGAGGTGTTCGCCGTCCTCGCCCGGCGGCGCACCGACCTGCTGCCCGACGTCCTCGCCGCCGGACGCACGCACCCCGGCGGACGGTTCGGCGACGGCCGCGGACCCTGGCTGCCCGCCCTTCCCGCCGATGCCGACCGGCGGGCCCGGGCGGAACACACCGCACTGGTCGGCCCGGTCGCGTCCGACGAGGGCGAACCGCTCGCCGTCCGGTCC
>NZ_BAAALD010000038.1:50540-55199 GCF_039528095.1 Kitasatospora arboriphila | reverse complement strand
CCCCCCCCCCCCCCCGCCCCCCCCCCCCCCCCCCCCCGCCCCCCCCGGCGGCGTCGCCCGCGGCCGGGCCCCCGCCCAGGGCGTCCGCCGACTGCTCGGACGGCTCCCCGAGGCCGACGGGGTACGGCTGCTGGGGGACCTGCTGACCCGGCCGGGCCTCGCCGTCGGCGTCGGCAAGGAACTCGCCCGCGCCCTCGCCGACCTCCCCGACCGGCCCGCCGCCGGTCTCGCCCTGCGGGTCTGGGACCTCCCCGCCCTGCACCGGGACGTCCGGGCGGTCCTCGCCGCCGGGCTCACCCGCCACCTCGACCGCCCGGGCGGCGCGCAGCGCCTGGCCGCCGCCCTCGGCGAGGAGGCGGTGCGCGAGGCCGTCCTCGGCATCCCGCACCTGCGGCTCCCGGCCGCCTGCCGGGCACCCTTCGACGGGCTGCTGCTCGCCGCGATCCGGGACGGCGACCCCGCCACGGCGGCGCAGGCGCTCGCCGTCCGCCGCTCGCGCGGACCGCTCGACGAGGACACCGTCCGGGCCGTCGTCGAGCGGCTGCGGCGCCCCGACGAGCCGGACGAGGTCCGGCGCTCCGCCGTCGCCCTCCTCGCGGACCGGCCGACCGAGCTGGTCGTCGCCACCTGGTGGCCGCAGCTGGTCGAACGGCTCGCCGACGAGGCCCGGCACGACCCGCGGCAGCGCCGGCGCCTCGCCGAACTGGCCGACCACCGCTCCGGCACCGCCGTGCCGCCGGTGCTGCTCGACCCGCTGGTCCCGGCCCTGCTGGCCGCCGCGCTGCCGGCCCGCGCCGCGGCGGCGGCGTCCGGCGCGGCCCTCGGCGCCCTGCTCGCCGGGGACCTCGCGCCGCACCGCTGGGACACCCTGCTCGACCTCACCCGGGACCGGCCGAACCGGCTGCCGGCGCCGGGCTTCCCCGGCGCACTCCGGCCCGACCCGGCGCTGCTGCACCAGGTCACCGAGCGGCTGCGCGCCGACGGCGGCACGGCGGCCGGCCTGCTCGGGGTCAGCCTGCTGACCGCCCACTTCGGCCGGACGGACTCCGACGCCCTCCGGTCGGTGCTCGCGCCCTGGCAGCAGCACCCCGACCCGGACGTCGCCGAGCAGGCCCTGGTCGCCACCGACTGACGGCGGCGGGCACGTCGGGTGCGGCCCACGCGTCCGGGGCCGCCCTGGCCGGGGCCCGGTGTTCCCGGTGGCCGCAGCGGGCGTGCGCCGAAGGGCCGGCCCTCCCGCGGTGGGAGGACCGGCCCTCGGGGGTGTGCCGGGTGGAGCGGTGCGGACGGTCAGGCGGTGCGGCGCGGGCGGCCGACGGTGACGGCGAGCAGGCCGGCCAGCGCGGCCGCGGCGGCGACACTCGTCAGGGCGAAGGGCAGGCCGACCGCGTCGGCGAGGAAGCCGATGACCGGCGGGCCGATCAGCATGCCCGCGTAGCCGAGGGCGGAGGCGGTGGCCACGCCCTGCGGGCCGCCGGTGGCGCCGGCCCGGCCGATGGCCAGCGGGAAGATGTTCGCCAGGCCGATGCCGACCAGGACGAAGCCGCCGAGGGCCGCGGGCACCGACGGGACGAGGGCCGCGATCAGCATGCCGACGGCCGCGGTGAGACCGCCGAACAGCATCACCCTGGTCGCGCCGAGCCTGATGGACAGCCAGGTGCCGCTGACCCGGCCGGCGGTCATCGCGAAGGCGAAGGCGGCGTAGCCGGCGGCGGCCAGGCCGGCGCCCGCGTGCACGTCGTCGGTCAGGTGCAGGGTCGCCCAGTCCGCGAGCGCGCCCTCGCCGTAGGCGGTGCACAGCGCGGTGAGACCGAGCAGGACGACCAGCAGGCGCGCGTGCCGGGCCGCCGGAGCCGCCGTAGCCGTCGTCCGGGGCGTGCCGGCCGCGGCGGCGGGGGGGGGGGGGGCGGGGGGGGGGGCGGCGGCGCCCGGCCGCGGCGGAGGGGGCCGGCGCGGGAGCGTCGCCGTCCGGGTCGCGCAGCAGGACCGCACCGGCGGCCGCGGTGACCAGCAGGCCGAGCACGCCGCCGAGGGCGAGTGCCCACGCCGTGCTGAGGGTGCCCGCCAGCAGCCCGCCGACCGCGGCGCCGAGCAGGCCGCCGAGGCTGTACCCGGCGTGGAAGCTCGGCATCACGGGGCGCCGCAGCCGGGCGACGAGGTCGACGGCGACGCTGTTCATGCTGACGTTGGCGGCGCCGTACCCGGCACCGAAGAGCAGCAGGACGGCGCCGAGCGCGGCCACCGAGTGGGTGTGCGCCGGCAGCGGCACGGCGAGGCTCAGCAGGGCCACGGAGCCGACGGTGACGCGGCGGCTGCCGTACCGCAGGCAGAGCCGGCCGACCAGGGCCATGGTGGCGACCGCGCCGGCCGAGATGCAGAGCAGGGCGAGGCCGAGTGCGCTGTGCGAGGCGTGCACCTGGGCGCGCACGTCGGGGATGCGCACCACCCAGGCGGCGAACAGGAAGCCGTCCATCGCGAAGAAGGCCGTGAGGGCGAGCCTGGCGGCGGACCAGGTGCGCGGGGCACGGACCGCCGCGGTGGCGGCGGTGGTGGCAGGGTCGGTGGTGGTGTCGGCGGCGGAGGACCGGGCTTCTGTTTTGTTCAGTAGCGGCACAAAGTCAGAATAGAGGAGTGCCGACCTCACCCACAAGTGCCCAGCCCCCGACCGAGCCGCCGCACCGCCGGCCCGCGCCGGACGCCGACGACACCCGCCCCCCGGCCTCCCCCGGAGCGAGCGGCTCCGCCGCGGCCGAAGCGCGCCGTCCGGCCGCCGACGGCCGGCCGCCCACCGACCACCGCAGGCCGGCACCGGACCGCGGCCGCAGCCTGCTCGGGCCCGCCCTCGAACTCGTCCACACCGGACGGGCACCGACCCGGTCCGCGCTGACCGGTGCCCTCGACGTCACCCGGGCCACCGCGGGCGCCGTCACCGGCGAACTCGAGGCGCTCGGGCTGATCACCGTCGACTCCCGGCCCGCGGGCGGCGGGCGCGGCCGCCCCTCGCACCGCCTCGCCGTCAACCCGGCCGGACCGGTCGTCGTCGCCGCACAGATCCACGCGGACAGCCTGAGCGTCGCGCTCGCGGGCCTCGGCGGGCGCCTGGAGGACGTCCGCTACCTGCCGCTGCCGGCCGCGACCGACCCGGTGCGGATGCTGCGGGCCGTCGCCGAGGCCGGCGCCGACCTCGCCCGCGCCACCACCCGCCGCTGCCTGGGCGTCGGCCTCGCCCTGCCGAACCCGGTCACCGAACCGGACGGCACCGCCCTTGCCGCCCTGCACTTCGCCTGGCCCAGCGGCACCCCGGTGGCCGAGCTGTTCGCCCAGGAGGTGCGGCGCGCCGACTTCGGCCCGCGCGCCCGCAGCCCGCTGCCCTCCGCCGTCGCCAACGACGCCAACCTCGCCGCCCTCGCCGAGCACCGCCACGGCGCCGGCCGGGACGCCCGCCACCTGCTGCTCGTCACCTCCGGCCACCGCGGCGTCGGCGGCGCCCTGGTGATCGACGGCCGGCTGCACACCGGCAGCGCCGGACTCGCCCTGGAGGTCGGCCACCTGACGGTCGACCCGCAGGGCCGCCCCTGCGTCTGCGGCAACCGCGGCTGTCTGAACGCCGAGACCGACCCGGAGGCGCTGTTCGTCGCCGCCGGCCGCACCCCCGACCCCGGCGGCCCGATCCTCGACCAGGCCCGCCGGCTCGCCCGCTCGGCCGCCGACGACCCCGCCGCCGCCGACGCCGTCGCCCACGTCGTCGACCGCCTGGGCCTCGGCCTCGCCGGCCTGGTCAACATCCTCAACCCGGACCGGATCGTGCTCAGCGGCCTCCACCTCGACCTGCTCGCCGCCGCCCCCGAACGGCTCGCCGCGGTCGTCGCCGACCGCTGCCTGTGGGGCCGCAGCGGACGCGTCCCGATCGTGCCGGCGGAGGTCGACCACGCCGGCCTCGCCGGAGCCGCCGAGCTCGCCTGGCAGCCGTACCTCCAGGACCCGCAGGCGGTGTACGCCGCCCGCGGCTGACGGCCCGCCGGCCGGGGGCGGTGGCCGTACCACTCGGTGCGGTGCGTCACCCTGCCGTGCGGAACGGCGGTCGTGCCGCGGCGGGCGATGGCACGATGGGAGGGTCGTGCACGGGTGGAACGAAGGGGTGGCGGGCCGATGCCGTACGAACTGGACCACGTGGTGCTGTGGGTGGCCGATCCGGTCCGCTCGGCCGCGTTCTACCGCGACGTGGTGGGGCTGGAGCCCGTCCGGCTGGCCGAGTTCGAAAAGGGCCTCGCGCCGTTCGTCAGCATGCGGGTGACGGAGCGGACGCTCATCGACCTGGTGCCGCTGACGGTCGCTCCGCAGCTGAATGCCGCGCCGGGTGCCGAGGGCAGCGCCGGCAACCGGCTCAACCACGTCTGCCTGGCCACCTCGGAGCAGGAGTTCGAGGCGCTGCGGACCCGGCTGGAGGCCGGCGGGCACCCGGTGACCCCGTACGCGGAGAACTCGTTCGGGGCCCGCGGCACCGCGCCGCGCACCTACTACTTCGCCGACCCGGACGGCAACGTCCTGGAGGCGCGCCACTACGGCTGAGCCGCGCCGCCCGGTCGGGGCCCACCGTCCGGCCGGGGCCCACCGTCCGGCCGGGGTGCCGCGGCGTCGCCGAGCGCCCGGGCCTCGGCG
>NZ_BAAALD010000038.1:0-50530 GCF_039528095.1 Kitasatospora arboriphila | reverse complement strand
CCCCCCCCCGGCCCCCCCCCCCCCCCCCCCCCGCCCGGCCGGGCGGCGCCGCCCGGCCGGGGCGCCGGGCGGACGCCGGCCGCCCGGGCCTCGGCGACGAAGCGGGCGACGAGCGGGTTGCGGTCGCCTCGCCGGTGGACGAGTCCGACGACGGTCCGGGCGCCGTCGGGGGTGATCGGCCGGAAGGCCACACCCCGCATCCGTACCCGGCGCACGCCCGCCGGGGCGAGGGACACCCCCAGCCCCGCGCCCACCAGCGCGGCGACCGTCTGCCACTCCACCGCCCGCTGGGCGACCCGCGGCTCGAACCCGGCCGCCCGGCACACCCCGACGATCCGGTCGTGCACCGTCGGCCCGCACTCGCGCGGAAGCAGGACGAACGGCTCCTCCGCCAGCCCGGCCACCGGGACGGCCCGCCGGCCCGCCAGCCGGTGCCCGGCCGGGAGGACGGCGACGAACCCCTCCGACCAGAGCGGCTCCACCACCAGGTCCGGGTCCTGCGGGGGCTCGCGCATCAGCCCCACGTCGAGGGTGTGCTCGTGCAGTGCCGCGACCTGCGGAGCCGTCGTCATCTCGCGGATCTCCAGCTCCACACCGGGCCGGTGCTCGCGGAAGGTGCGCAGCAGGTCCGGCAGCACGGTCGGTGCCAGCGAGGCCGCGAACCCGATCCGCAGCCGGCCCGCCCCGCCCGTGGCGACCCGCCGGGCCGCCGCCAGCCCGGACGCGACCTCGTCGAGGGCCCGGCGCGCCGCCGGCAGCAGCTCCTCGCCCGCCGCGGTCAGCGACACCCGCCCCGGCCGGCGCTCGAACAGCGGATGGCCGACCCGCTCCTCCAACCGCCGGATCTGCTGACTCAGCGGCGGCTGCGCCACGCCCAACCGCTCGGCGGCACGGCCGAAGTGCAGTTCCTCGGCCAGCACGGCGAAGGCGTGCAGCTGGTGCAGGGCGAGCTCGGGACGGTCCTCCATATCTCCCGGGATATCACAGCCGCACTCGCAAGGTATTGGACGTATCACGGTGGCCGCGCCTACCGTCCCTGCCATGGGAGAACGCCGGACGATCCTCAGCGGATCGCTCTTCGAGGAACGGATCGGGTACGCCCGGGCGGTGGTGGACGGGGACCGGGTACACGTCTCCGGCACGACCGGCTTCGACTACGCCGCCATGACCATCGCCGAGGACGTGGTGGCACAGGCCGAACAGTGCCTGCGCAACATCACCGCCGCACTCGCCGAGGCCGGCTGCACCCTCGCCGACGTCGTCCGGGTGCGCTACCTGCTGCCCGACCGCGAGGACTTCGAGCCCTGCTGGCCCGTGCTGCGCCGCGCGTTCGGCGAGGTCCGCCCGGCCGCCACCATGATGGTCTGCGGCCTCGCCGACCCGCGGATGAGGATCGAGATCGAGGTGGACGCACGACGGCCCGTCACCGGCTGACCGGTGACGGGCCGTCGGGAGCAGTCTGCCGGGAGCAGTCCGCCGGGACCGCGGGAGCGCCGCGGCCGCCGTCCGCCGCGGCGGCTCACACCGAGAAGCGGAGACGGCCGGCGGTGCGGCGGCGCAGCAGCCGCAGCAGTGGAGCCGGCCGGCCGGCGGGCGGTTCACCCCCGCCCCGGGCCAGGCTGGCGAGCCGGTCGGCCTCGTGACCGCGCACCGCGACGGGCGCGCCGATACCGAGGTCGCGCTCGCCGGACAGCTCGACGAGGGCGGCAACGAGTACGGAGTAGTCGCTCATTCTGAGTTCCTTTCGACTGATTACCTCTGACCTCAAGGATGACGGCCCGTCATGACAGCAGGTTTGCAGGCGGGTCTCGCTCTCATGGCGGATCGGGGACCGGAGGTTACGTCCCGGTGACCCGCCACCGGACGGTGGTGCGGACCGCTTCCCCCGGCCGCCCCTGGTCGGCCGTCGTGACCGCCCCCGGTCCGTCGGGAATCACCGGACACCCCGGCACGTTCTGCCGGGCATGACGCTTCCACCCGGTACCGAGGTCCTGCGCTACGCCGCCTTCACCGCCGACCCGGCCGGCGGCAACCCGGCCGGAGTGGTGCCCGACGCCACCGGGCTCGACGACGACACGCAACTCGCCGTCGCCGCCGAACTCGGCTACTCCGAGACGGCCTTCCTCACCGCCCGGGGCCCGCGGACCTTCGCGGCGCGGTACTTCAGCCCGCTCGCCGAGGTGCCGTTCTGCGGCCACGCCACCATCGCCTCCGCCGTCGCCCTCGCCGAGCGGATCGGCCCCGGCCCGCTGCTCTTCGAGACCAAGGCCGGCCCGGTGCCGGTCGAGGTCGCCGCCGACGCCGAGGGCCGGCCGGTCGCCACCCTGACCAGCGTCGAGCCCGCCGTCGAACCCGTCTCCGACGCGGACGTCGCCGAGGCACTGGCCGCCCTCGACTGGAGTGCCGACGACCTCGACGAGACCCTGCCGCCGCGGATCGCCTACGCCGGCGCCCGCCACCTGGTGCTGGCCGCCGCCACCCGCAAGCGGCTCTCCGAGCTCGCCTACGACTTCGACCGGCTGGCCCGGCTGATGACCCGGCTCGACCTGACCACCCTGCAGCTGGTCCACCGGATCTCCGACACCGTCTTCCACGTCCGCGACCCCTTCCCGGTCGGCGGGGTCGTCGAGGACCCGGCCACCGGCGCCGCCGCGGCCGCCTTCGGCGCCTACCTGAGTGAGCTGGAGGGCCTCGGGCAGGCCGTCCTCACCCTCCACCAGGGGGAGGACATGGGCCGGCCCGGCGTCCTCCGCGTGGAGCTGCGGGAGGGGGAGCGGCGGGTGCGGGTGAGCGGCGCCGCCGTCCGCATCCCCGACCCGCAGGGCTGACCGGATCCCCGACCGGATGCCTGATCGGCAGGGCTGACCGGATCCCCGACCGGATGCCTGATCGGCAGGGCTGACCGGATCCCCGACCGGATGCCCGATCGGCAGGGCTGACCGGATGCCTGACCGGACGCCTGATCGGCAGGGCCGACCGGATACCCGATCGGCAGGGTCGGCCGGGTGCCGGGGGCGCCCTGCCGGGCCGGCGCCACGCGGCGGGGACGGGTGGGCGCGCGTACTCCAGGGGGAGTAGGCGCGCCCACCCCGGCAGGCTGACGCCGCGGTGGCCGGACGGCGACTAGCCTTCCCGGCATGACCGACGAACCGCCGCCCTGGCAGCCGCCGTGGGTCCGTGCCGCGAAGGCGGGCTGGCCGGTCGCCTCCTCGGTGCTGGTCGCGGTCGCGCAGCTGGCCGGGACGGGCGCGGCCGCCCGCCACCAGGGCGGACGCCTCCCGCTGGACGCCCTCGGCTACCTGCTGCTCCTGCTCGGCCCTGTGCTGCTCCTGTTCCGGCAGCGCCGCCCGGTCGCCGTGGTGGTCGGCACGACGGTCGTCACCGTGGCCTACCTGCTGGCCGGCTACCCGTACGGACCGGTGTTCCTCAGCCTGGTGGTGGCCTTCTGCGCGGCCGTGAAACGCGGCCACCGCCGCGCCGCCTGGGCCTGCGCGGGCGCCTTCTACGCCGCCCACCTGCTGATCTCCTTCGCGGTGCCGCAGGACTGGCTGCGCGGTCCGGCCGCACGGCCCAACGGCTGGCAGGAGCTCGGCATCGCCGCCTGGCTGCTGCTGGTGATGGCCGTCGCCGAGATCCTGCGGTTCCGCGCGGAACGGATGGAGGCCGTCCGGGCCGCCGCCGAGCAGGCCCGGCGGCGCAGGGCCGACGAGGAACGGCTGCGGATGGCCCGCGAGTTGCACGACATCCTCGCCCACAGCATCTCGCTGATCCACGTCCAGGCCGGCGTCGCCCTCGAACTCCTCGACACCCGGCCCGAGCAGGCCAGGACGGCCCTCACCACGATCAAGGCCGCCAGCAAGGAGGCGCTCGGCGAGGTGCGGCAGGTGCTGGGCACGCTGCGCGGCCCGGACGCCGCGGCCCCGCGCAGCCCCGCCCCCGGCCTCGACCGGCTGGACGAGCTCGCCGAGCAGGCCCGCCAGGCCGGGCTCGCGGTCTCGGTGCAGAGCCGCGGTCGGGCCCGCAGCCTGCCGGCCGGGCTCGACCTGACCGCCTTCCGGATCGTCCAGGAGGCCCTGACCAACGTCATCCGGCACTCGGCGGCCCGCAGTGCCGACGTCCTGCTCGACTGGTCGGGGGAGGGGCTGGCCGTCCGGATCGACGACCCGGGTCCGGCCGGGGCGGGCGAGCCGGGCGGCTCCGGCAGCGGTCTCATCGGCATGCGGGAGCGGGTCGCGGCGGCCGGCGGCACGCTGGAGGCGGGGCCGCGGCCCGGCGGCGGATTCCGGGTCCTCGCCCGGTTGCCGACCCACGGCGGCGGCCCGCAGGATTCGACGGGAGGCGGACCCAGGTGATCAGGGTGCTGCTCGCGGACGACCAGGTGCTCGTCCGGGCGGGCTTCCGTGCACTGCTCGACGCGCAGCCCGACCTCGAGGTGGTCGGCGAGGCCGACGACGGCGAGCAGGCCGTCGCCCTCGCCGCCGAACTGCGGCCCGACGTCGTCCTGATGGACATCCGGATGCCCCGGCTGGACGGACTCGCCGCGACCCGCAGGATCGGCGAGGACCCGGCGCTCGACGGCGTCCGGGTGGTCGTCCTCACCACCTTCGAACTCGACGAGTACGTCTTCGAGGCGCTGCGGGCCGGCGCGGCCGGCTTCCTCGTCAAGGACACCGAACCGGCCGAACTGCTGCGCGCCGTCCGGGTGGCCGCCGCGGGCGACGCCCTGCTCTCGCCCGGTGTGACCCGGCGGCTGATCGGCGAGTTCGCCGCCCGCTCCAAGGCGCCGGCGGCGGGAGGCCCGACCGTGCTCGCCGCACTCACCGACCGCGAGCGCGAGGTCCTGGCGCTGGTCGGCCTCGGCCTCTCCAACGAGGACATCGCCCGCCGACTGGTGGTCAGCCCGCTCACCGCCAAGACCCACGTCAGCCGGGCCATGGTGAAGCTCGGCGCCCGCGACCGCGCCCAACTGGTCGTCCTCGCCTACGAGTCGGGGCTCGTCCGGCCCGGCTGGCTGGGCTAGCGCCGGGCCGTCGGACCGGTGCACCGGCGCCGGGGGTGGTGCTGGTTTCAGGATCCGACCTGCACCGGGGTGCAGGTCGGATCGGGATACCAGGGGGATGGTGGCGGCTGCGGCGGCGGAGAAGACTTCACCGCATGCGAACCCTGATGCGCACCGTGGTGCATACCCTCGTCCCCTTCCTCCTCCTGGCGGCCGCCGCGACCACCGCCCGTGCCGCCGGCCCGCCCTGGGTCCGCCACCTCCGCGCGGGCCGCGACGGCGCCCCGCCCGGCCCCGGTACTACGCCGGGAGTACCGCAGGTGCCGCTGGTGGGACGACGCGCGGCCGGGGCCCGTAGCGAGAGGCTCGGTGCAGTCCCCACAACAGGCATGCACCGAGGAGATGGACACCATGGACACCCTGCTCGCCCACGCGGACGGCCACTGGCCCGGCCCGTGGATCCTGCTGATCCCGTTCTTCTGGGCAGCCGTGATCCTCCTCGTCGTGCTGATCCTGCGGCGCACCGTCCGGCGCCGCGGCTACGGCCCCGGCGGCTGGCACCACGGCGGCGGCCCGCTCGCCACGCTCGGCGACCGCTACGCCCGCGGTGAGATCGACGAGGACGAGTACCGCGCCAAGCGCGCCGTGCTCACCGAGCGCACCGACCGGACCGACCGTCCCGGCGGTGCGAAATGACCGTCGTCCAGCTGCACCCCGCCGCCGCGGTCGCCGACGCGGTCAAGGTGTACGGAATCGGCGCCACCCAGGTCCGGGCACTCGACCACGTCACGGTCGAGTTCCCGGCCAGGCGGTTCACCGCGATCATGGGTCCGTCCGGCTCCGGCAAGTCCACGCTGATGCACTGCGCCGCCGGCCTCGACACGCTCACCGCGGGCAGCGCCCACATCGGCGGCACCGAGCTCGGCACCCTGAACGACCGCCGGCTCACCGAACTCCGCCGCGAGCGCATCGGCTTCGTCTTCCAGGCCTTCAACCTGGTGCCCACGCTCACCGTCCGGGAGAACATCACCCTGCCGCTCGACCTCGCCGGGAAGGCACCCGACGCGGCCTGGGTGGACGCCCTCGTCGACGTGGTGGGACTCGGCGACCGGCTGCACCACCGGCCCGCCGAGCTCTCCGGCGGCCAGCAGCAGCGGGTCGCCGTGGCCCGCGCCCTCGCCGGCCGCCCCCAGGTCGTCTTCGCGGACGAGCCGACGGGCAACCTCGACTCCCGCTCCGGCGCCGAGGTGCTCGGCCTGCTCCGGCAGGCCGTCGACACCATGGGCCAGGCGGTGGTGATGGTCACCCACGACCCCACCGCCGCGGGCTACGCCGACCGGGCCCTGTTCCTGGCGGACGGCCGACTGGTCGACAGCATGGACGCGCCCACCGCCGACCTCGTCCTCGACCGGATGAAGGCCTTCGACACCCCGGCCGGCTCCACCCGCGCCACCGCCCTCACCGCCGCCGTCAGCGCCGCCCACACCGCCGCTGACCCGGCCACCACCGAGCCGACCGCCGCGGCCCCGACCGCTGCCACCCCGACCATCAGCGCCCCGACCACCGTCCCGACCGCGGCCACCGGCCCACGGGGGAGTGACCGACGATGAACACCGCCCTGCGGATCGGACTCCGCTCGGCCCGCGCCCACCAACGCCGCCTGGTCGGCACCGTCCTCGCCGTCCTGCTCGGCGTCGCGTTCCTGACCGGCACGATGGTGCTGGGCGACACCCTGCGGGCCAACTTCGACACCCTGTTCGCCGACGCCAACGCGGGCACCGGCGCCGTCGTCCGAAGCGCCGACGTCCTGCCCGCGCAGAACGTCCCCGGCGGCGTCCGGGCACCGGTCGACACCGCACTCGCCGACCGGCTGCGCACCGTCCCCGGGGTGAGCGCGGCCGAGCCGTCCGTCCAGGGCGCCGGCCAGCTGGTCGGCCGGAACGGCGAGCCGATCGGCGGCAAGGGCCCGCCGACCCTCGCCGGGAACTGGCTCACCGACGGCACGCTCAACCCCTACCGGCTCGCCGAGGGCCGGGCACCCGCCGCGCCCGGCGAGGCCGTCATCAACCGCGGCGCGGCCGAGGCCGGCGACCTCCGGATCGGCGACACCACCGTGCTGCGCACCCCCGACCCGGTGCGGATCACCGTCGTCGGCATCGCCACCTTCGGTGCCGACGCGGACGGCATGGGCCCCTCCACCTTCACCGGGCTGAGCCTCGCCGACGCCGAGCGCCACCTCACCCCCAAGGGCGAGGGCCAGGCCAGTGCGATCCGGCTCCGCTCCGACACCCTGACGCAGCAGCAGCTCGTCGACCGGGTCAAGCCGTTGCTGCCCACCGGCGTGGAGGCGCTGACCGGGCACGCCGCGACCGCCGAGTCCACCGCCGACGTCTCCGGCCGGTTCCTGACCATGTTCACCACCCTGCTGCTGGTCTTCGCCGGGATCGCGCTGCTCGTCGCCACCTTCACCATCCACAACACCTTCGCCATCGTGGTCGCCCAGCGCACCCGGGAGAACGCGCTGCTCCGCGCGCTCGGCGCGCACCGGCGGCAAGTCCTCGGCTCCACCCTCGCCGAGGCGGCCGTCGTGGCCGTGGTCGCCTCCGCGGCCGGCCTGGTCGGCGGCATCGGGGTGGCGGCCGGGCTCAGCGCGCTCTTCTCCGCGCTCGGCTTCTCGCTGCCGACCGGCGGGATGGTCGTCGCGACCGCCTCCGTGGTGCTGCCGCTGGCCGTCGGCATCCTGGTCACCCTGGGCTCGGCCCTGCTGCCCGCCGTCCGGGCCGGTCGCACCGCACCGCTCGCCGCACTGCGCGAGAGCGCGGTGGACGACGCGGCGACCGGCCGCACCGGCCGGGTCCGGGCCGCCCTCGGCGCGGCCCTGCTGGCCGGCGGGGCGGTGCTCACGGTGCGCGGTGCGACCGACGGGCCCTCGGTGGTGCTGACCACCGCGGGCGCGGTCACGGCGCTGGCCGGCACCGTGGTGCTCGGCCCGGTCGCCGCGGCGCTGGCCGTCCGGGTGCTTGGCGCCCCGCTGCCGCGGCTGCGCGGCGTCAGCGGTGCGCTGGCCCGCCGCAACGCCGCCCGCAACCCGTCCCGGACGGCGGCCACCGCCACCGCGCTGATGGTGGGTGTCGCCGTGGTGACCCTGTTCACCGTGTTCGCCGCGTCGATCAGGGCCACCCTGGACGACACCGTCGACCGCTCGTTCGCCGGCGACCTCGCCGTCACCGCACCCGCGTTCGGCGCGGGTGGCAGCGGGGTCAGCCCGAAGCTCGCCGAGGCCGTCCGGCAGTTGCCGCAGGTCGAGCAGGCCGTTGGCCTCGGCCGCGGGGTCGCCCGGATCGACGGGCACGGCCGCGAGCTGGACATCACCGACCCGGCCCGGCTGCCCGGCGTGGTCGATCTCGGACGGGTCGACGGCAGTCTCACCGCCCTCGGCACCGACGGCCTCGCCGTCTCCCGCAGCGAGGCGGCCGCCCGCGGCTGGCACATCGGTTCCACGGTCTCCGTCGCCTTCACCGACGGCGCGGAGCCGTTCACCGTCCGGGCGCTGTACGAAGGCGGCGGCGTGGCGGGCGACTACCTGATGACCCGTGAGGCCTGGGCCCCGCACCGTGTCCAGGACAGCGACAGCATGGTGGCGGTCGCGCTGCGGCCGGGCGTCTCCCTCACCGAGGGCAAGACCGCCGTTCAGCACGTCGCGGACGGCTACGGCAATCCGCAGGTGCAGGACCGCGACGAGTACGCGGCGAGCGCCGCCGGCGGTGTGGACACCATGCTCTCCGTGGTCTACGCCCTGCTCGCGCTGGCGGTGCTGATCGCCCTGCTCGGCATCGCCAACACGCTGACGCTGGCCGTGCACGAGCGCACCCGTGAACTCGGCCTGCTGCGGGCGGTCGGACAGACCAGGGGCCAGCTGCGGTCGATGGTCCGCTGGGAGTCGGTGCTCGTCGCGGCCTTCGGCACGGTCGGCGGCCTGGGGCTCGGCGCCTTCCTCGGATGGGCGCTGGTCCGGGCCTCCGACAGCGCCGGCACCGGGTCCTTCGCCCTGCCGACCGCGCGGCTCGCGGTGGTGCTGCTGGCCGGGCTGGTCGCCGGCGCCGTCGCGGGCCTCCGCCCGGCCGGCCGCGCGGCCAGGCTGGACGTCCTGCGGGCGATCGCCGCGGAGTGAGTGCCGTCCCGCCGGGTGCCCGGGGCCGCCCGCCCGGGCACCCGGCGGGCGACGTTCGACGGGCGTTCGGCGGGCCGTCCGCCCAGGTCGGCGGCTCGCTGCGGGGCTGCACGGGGGCTGCACGGGGGCTGCGCGACGTGGCGCCCGGTCTCACCGCTCTGCTGCCCGATAAGGGTTCGCTGGAGATGCCGTAACAGTCACTTATCGTAGTCGCCTGTTACGCTTGGTGGAGGTGACGTCGTCAGGACAACGCCAGGACAAGGAGGCTCGCGATGGCGCTGCACACCGTGGACGTGGATCGCTCCGACCCGGAGTACCGGGCCTGGCTGAAGGAGGCGGTGCGCAAGGTCCAGGCGGACGCCAACCGGTCCGCCGACACGCACCTGCTGCGCTTCCCGCTCCCGGAGGAGTGGGGCATCGACCTCTACCTGAAGGACGAGTCCACCCACCCGACCGGCAGCCTCAAGCACCGGCTGGCCCGCTCGCTCTTCCTCTACGGCCTCTGCAACGGCTGGATCAGACCCGGCAAGCCGGTCATCGAGGCGTCCAGCGGTTCGACCGCCGTCTCGGAGGCGTACTTCGCCAAGCTGATCGGCGTGCCCTTCATCGCCGTGATGTCCCGCACGACCAGCCGGGCCAAGATCGAGCTGATCGAGTTCCACGGCGGCCGATGTCACCTCGTCGACGACCCCTGCGAGGTCTACGACGTGTCCGCGCGGCTCGCCGAGGAGACCGGCGGCCACTACATGGACCAGTTCACCTACGCGGAGCGCGCCACCGACTGGCGCGGCAACAACAACATCGCCGAGTCCGTGTTCGCCCAGCTGGAGCTGGAGCCGCACCCCGAGCCGGCCTGGATCGTCGCCACCGCCGGCACCGGCGGCACCTCCGCGACCATCGCCCGCTACGTGCACTACATGCAGTTCGACACCCGGATATGCGTGGCCGACCCGGAGAACTCCTGCTTCTTCGACGGCTGGGTCAACAGCGACCCCGACGCCACCTGCCCCAGCGGCTCCCGGATCGAGGGCATCGGCCGTCCCCGGATGGAGCCCAGCTTCGTCCCGGGCGCCCTCGACCGGATGATGAAGGTGCCCGACGCCGCGTCCATCGCGGCCGTCCGCATCCTGGAGGACGCGCTCGGCAAGAAGGCCGGCGCCTCCACCGGCACCGGACTGTGGGGCGCCCTGCGGATCGTCGCCGAGATGCGCGCGGCCGGGCAGGCCGGCAGCGTCGTGACCCTCATCTGCGACCCGGGCGACCGCTACCTCGACAAGTACTACTCCGACGCCTGGCTCGCCGAGCACGGCATCGACATCGACCCGTACGTCGCCGAGCTCGAGGAGTTCCTCGCCGGGACGTCCATCGGCCTGGGCTGAGCCCTTGCCGCGGGGCGGCGTCCGCCGCCCCGCCCGGTCGGCCCATCCGGTCGACCGCCATGACGACCCACCCTGATGAACCACCCTGATGACCCACCATGACGGCCCGGGGAGTGCGCCACGTACTCCCCGGGCCGACGTGTGCGGTGACCCTCGCACCGCAGCCGCGCCGCGGCCACTCCCACACCGGGCCGAAGCGCCCACCGGCCGGACGCCAGTCACGGACCCGCCGGGCGGCAGAATCGTAAACCAGGGCGAGAGTTTCGGCCAGACCCCACGGATGGATTGGCGGGCAATGGCTGGGGTCGCCACCCCGGCAGTGGGCCGGCCGCTCCGATGGCACTCCATGAGTGGACGTCAACCCGGCGGAAATACCTCCGTGCACGGGGATTGACCGTCCAAAATTCGGGCCGCTAGCGTGCCTGAAACTTGCGTAGTCAACTACGAAAAGTTTCGAGAATCGTCACCGTGTGATCGTGAAAGGGACCTCCGTGATCCGAGCGACCCGCACCGCCCTCGTGGCGGCCACCACCGCAGCCCTGGCCGTCACCGCGCTCGTCCTCCCCACCGCCTCCGCCGCCACCGGCAGCACCGCCACCGCGGGCGGCACCGGCGCGTCCGGCGACGCCCGGGCGGCCGCCGCCCCGGCGAAGGACCCGGCGAAGGACCCGGCCGCCCGCACCCTCGGCGAGCTCGGCCGCCGCGCCGGCGTGCGCATCGGCACGGCCGTGGACATGTCCGCCCTCGCCGCCGACGCCCCGTACCGGGAGAAGGCCGCGACCGAGTTCAGCTCCGTCACCCCGGAGAACGTGATGAAGTGGGAGGCCGTCGAAGCCGTCCGCGGCACCTACACCTGGGGCCCCGCCGACGACCTCGTCGACTTCGCGCGGGACAACCACCAGCTGGTCCGCGGCCACACCCTGGTCTGGCACAGCCAGCTGCCCGGATGGCTCACCTCCGGCAGCTTCACCGCGGACGAGCTCCGCGACATCCTGCACCGTCACATCACCGACGAGGTCAAGCACTTCAAGGGCCACATCTGGCAGTGGGACGTCGTCAACGAGGCCTTCAACGACGACGGCACCCTGCGCGACTCCGTCTGGCTGCGCAACCTCGGCCCGGGCTACATCGCCGACGCCTTCCGCTGGGCCCACGAGGCCGACCCCAAGGCCGAGCTGTACATCAACGACTACAACATCGAGGGCGTCAACCCCAAGAGCACCGCACTGCTCGCCCTGGTCACCGAGCTGAAGGCGCAGCACGTCCCGATCGACGGCGTCGGTGTCCAGGGCCACCTCGCCGTCCAGTACCCCGCCCCGCACGACATCGCCGACAACCTGGCGCGCTTCGACGCCCTCGGACTGGACACCGCGATCACCGAGGCCGACGTCCGGATGGTGATGCCCGCGGACGCCACCAAGACCGAGGCGCAGGCCGAGGGGTACAGCGTGCTGCTGCAGGGCTGCCTGCTCACCGAGCACTGCACCGACTTCACGGTCTGGGGCTTCACCGACAAGTACTCCTGGGTCCCGAACACCTTCTCCGGCCAGGGCTCGGCCAACCTGCTCACCGAGGACTACCGCCCGAAGCCGGCGTACACCGCGCTGCGCCAGGACCTCACCCTCGCCGGCCGGCACTGACCGACACCTCCGGCGGACCGGCCGCTCGGATGGTCGGTTCAGGGGCGCGGGGGAGGTGCCCCCCGTGAGCCCCTGCACCGACCACCCGACCCGCCGGGCACCCTTCGCGGCCGGTCCGTACGAGCCCGCTGCGCCCGCCGGGTGACCGTCGGCGCGCCGCCCACCACCGCACCGCCCGCGGGGACAGGCTGGCCGCACGGGCCGGCCCGCCGCCCGTCCCCGCAGGAGGCGACGATGCACGACGGCCCGCTGTTCTTCCCGGTGACCCCGTTCGGCCCGGACGGCGAGATCGACACCGCGGTGTACGCCGCGCACCTGGAGGCCGGGATCGCCGCCGGTCCCGGCGCGGTCTTCGCCGCCTGCGGCACCGGCGAGTTCCACGCCCTGGACCCCGCCGAGCACGCCCGGCTGGTCCGGACGGCCGGCCGGGTCGCCGCCGGCCGGCTGCCGGTCTACGCCGGTGCCGGCGGACCGCTGCCCACCGCCCGCGCCCTCGCCCGGTCCGCCGCGGAGGCCGGCGCGGACGGCCTGCTGCTCATGCCGCCCTACCTCGTCCGGCCCCCGCGGTCCGGCCTGGTGGCCTACACCCGCCAGGTCGCCGAGGCCGGCGGGCTGCCGCTCATCGCGTACCACCGCGACACCGCCCGGCTCGACGTCGGCACGGCCGTCGAGATCGCCCGGCTCCCGCAGGTGGTCGGCATCAAGGACGGCTGCGGCGACCTCGAACTCCTCGCCCGGATGATCACGGCCGTCGAGACGGCACTGCGCCCCTCCGGGAAGCGGTTCCGGTTCTTCAACGGCCTGCCCACCGCCGAGGTGACCGCGCCCGCCTACCGCGGCCTCGGCGTCCGGCGGTACTCCTCCGCCTCGTTCGCCTTCGTCCCGGAGATCGCCCTCGCCTTCCACCGCGCCCTCGCCACCGGGGACGAGTCCTCCGTCGGCCGCCTGCTGGCCGCCTTCTACCTGCCCCTGGTGGAACTGCGCGCCGAAGTGCCCGGCTACGCCGTCTCCCTGGTGAAGGCGGGGGTGCGGCAGCGCGGCCTGGCCGTGGGCGGCGTCCGGCCCCCGCTGACCGACCCCGCACCCGAGCACCTCGACCGGCTGCGCGCCCTCACCGACGCCGGACTGGCCGCCCTCGCCGGCCTCCCGGAAAGCACCGACCGTTGACCGCCGCACGGCCCGACCCCGCGCACCCGTCCGAGTCGCGGCACCCGTCCGAGTCGCCGAACCCGCCCGGCCCGCCGGAGCTGCGGATCACCGCGGTCACCGTCACCCCCGTCGCCTTCCACGAGCCGCCGCTGCTCAACGCGGTGGGCGTGCACGAGCCGTACGCCCTGCGGGCTGTCGTCGAGGTCGCCACCGACCAGGGACTGACCGGCCTCGGCGAGACCACCGCCGACGAGGGCCACCTCGACCGGCTGCACACCGCCGCCGCGGCGGTGACCGGCCTGCCGGTGCACGCCCTCGGCCGGCTGCGCGCCCGGGTCGCCGCCGCGCTCGGCGGCCGGACGGGCTCCGACCGGCACGGCCTGACCGGGCCGATCACCGCGGCCTCCATGGTGGACCGGGTCTTCTCGCCGCTGGAGGTGGCCTGCCTCGACATCCAGGGCCGCGCCGCCGGACGGCCCGTCAGCGACCTGCTCGGCGGCCGGGTCCGCGACGCCGTCCCGTACAGCGCCTACCTCTTCCACAAGTGGGCCGGCCACCCCGGCGGGCCGCCGGACGACTGGGGCGAGGCGGTGGACACCGCCGGCATCCTCGCCCAGGCCCGGCGCCTGGTCGACACGTACGGCTTCACCGCGCTGAAGCTCAAGGGCGGGGTCCGTCCGCCGCACGAGGAGGTCGAGACCGTCCTCGCCCTGCACGAGGCCTTCCCCGGACTGCCGCTGCGCCTGGACCCGAACGCGGCCTGGACGGTGGACACCGCGCTCGACACCGCACGCCGGCTGGAGGGCGTCCTCGAGTACCTGGAGGACCCGACCCCGGGCCTGGACGGCATGGCGGAGGTGGCCGGGGGGACGGCGATCCCGCTCGCCACCAACATGTGTGTCACGGCCTTCGAGCACCTGCCGCTAGCGGTCGCCCGCAGGTCGGCGCGGATCGTGCTCGCCGACCACCACTACTGGGGCGGCCTGCACCGCTCCCGGCTGCTCGCCGGGATCTGCGACACCTTCGGGCTCGGGCTGTCCATGCACTCCAACGCGCACCTCGGCATCAGCCTCGCCGCGATGACCCACCTCGCCGCCGCCTCGCCCGAGCTCACCCACGCCTGCGACACCCACTGGCCGTGGCGGAGCGAGGACGTGATCGAGCCCGGTGCGCTCACCCTCGCCGACGGCGCCGTCCGGGTGCCCACCGGGCCGGGCCTCGGCGTCGAGCTCGACCGCGACGCCCTGGCCCGGCTGCACGAGCAGTATCTCACCTGCGGTCTGCGCACCCGCGACGACACCGGCTACCGGCGCCGGACCGACCCCTCCTACCGGCGGCGCATCCCGCGCTGGTGACGGCTCCGGCTACCGCTCCACGGCACCACCACGGACGGGAGTTCGGCGGCCACCGCCTCCGTCCGGGCCGCCTTCGTCCGCAAGGGGGATCCCGAGCCGGCCCGCACCGACGCCGCCGCGCTGCTGATGGCGGCGGAGTCCGGGTTCCCCCGCTGGGTGTGGGTGCTGCAGAACGTCCGCCCCGTCGTCGTCTTCGGCGCGGCTGCGCTCGCCCTCACCACCCTCGCCCTCGCCTGACGGGACGAGCCCCCGCCTTGCGCCCCCGCGGGCCGGCTCAGGCGAGGACGACCTCGTCGATCAGCTCGCGGGCCGTCTCCACTGCCTCGGAAGGCAGCCCGGCGTCCGTCACCCAGGTGTCGACCTCGGACAGCTCCGCGAAGGTGGACAGGCCGACCGTGCCCCACTTGGTGTGGTCGGCCACCAGCACCGTCCGCCGCGCCGAGGCGACCAGCGTCCGGTTGGTCTCCGCCTCCGCCAGGTTGGGCGTGGTGAGGCCGGCCTCCGGCGAGACCCCGTGGGTGCCGAGGAACAGCAGGTCGAAGCGGAGCGAGCGGATCGCCCGGTCCGCCACCGGGCCGACCAGCGCGTCCGAGGGCGTCCGCACCCCGCCGGTCAGCACCACGGTGGCGGCCGGGCCGCCCGCGCGGTGCGCCTGCTCGAAGACCTCGGACACCGGGACGGAGTTGGTGACCACCGTCAGCCGCTCGATCCCGGTCAGCTCACGGGCCAGCGCGTAGGTGGTGGTGCCGCCGGAGAGGGCGATCGCCGCGCCGGGCGAGACCAGCCGGGCGGCCGCCCGGGCGATCTGCTCCTTGGCTGACAGCTCCAGCGCGGACTTCGCCGCGAAGCCCGGCTCGTGGGTGCGGGCCGGACCGGCCGGCACCGCGCCGCCGTGCACCTTCTCCACCGCGCCGACGCGGGCCAGCGCGTCCAGGTCCCGACGGATCGTCATGTCGGAGACGTTCAACTGGCGGGTGAGTTCGTTGACCCGGACACCGCCGCGCCGCCGCACCTCGTCCAGGATCAGTGCCCGGCGCTGTTCGGCGAGCATCTGGGCGTTGTCGGTCACGGATCCTCCTGCGGTCGGCTCCGGGCCATCCTCGCACGCGGCCCGGCCGCCGAAGCCCTCGAGAAGCCCGGGACTCCGAGAACGCCGGCGGCCGACGGTAACGCCGCAACGCCGCAACGCCGCAACGCCGGGACCGACGGTAACGCCGGCGGCCGGCCGGCCCGGTCAGAGCGGGAGGTCCGCCGGGACGAGCAGCTGCAGCTCCTCGGTGGACGGGTCGGCGAGCTGGGCGACCCGCATCGCGTGCCGCTCCACCATCGTCTCGAACACCTGCCGGGCCGTCCGGCCGTTGCCGAAGGCCGGTCCGCGCTCCAGTCCGGCGAAGTGCTCGTGCAGCGCCTTCGCGGTCGCCTCGGCGAGCGCGTACTCGTGCTCGGCGCACTGGGCGCGGGCGATCTCCAGCAGCTCGTCGGCGCTGTAGTCGGGGAAGGTGACCGTCCGGGAGAACCGCGAGGACAGGCCGGGGTTGGCGACGAGGAAGCGTTCCATCTCGGCGGTGTAGCCGGCGACGATCACCACCACCTCGTCCCGGTGGTCCTCCATCAGCTTCACCAGGGTGTCGATCGCCTCCCGGCCGAAGTCCCGCCCGCCGTCCTCCGGCGCCAGCGCGTACGCCTCGTCGATGAACAGGACCCCGCCGCGGGCCCGGTCGAAGGCGGCGGCGGTGCGGATCGCGGTGGAGCCGATGTGCTCGCCGACCAGGTCGACCCGGGCCACCTCGACGAGGTGGCCGCGCTGCAGCACCCCGAGCGAGGCCAGGATCTCGCCGTACAGCCGGGCGACCGTGGTCTTGCCGGTGCCGGGGGCGCCGGTGAAGGCCAGGTGCCGGCGGAGCGAGGGGGCCTTCAGCCCGGCCTTGCGGCGGCGCCGGCCGACGGTGATCAGGTCGATCAGGGTGCGCACCTCCTGCTTGACGGTGGCCAGGCCGACCAGGGCGTCCAGTTCGGCGAGCGCCTCGTCGGCGGGGCGGCAGTCGGGGATCGGCGCGATCGCGGCCGCCCCGGCCGGGGCCGGACCGGCGCTGGTCAGCCGGGCCGTCGCCGGCAGCAGCGCGGGACCGGCAGCAGGCCCGGCCGCCGGTGCGAGCAGCGGCGGGTACGGCGGGGCGGGGGCGAGCGGCGGCGCCGCGGGCAGCGCGGCGCGCGGCACCGGCAGCGCGGGCGGCGGCGGGGGGACGTCGTCCGAGACGCAGCCCTCGGTGACCGGGCCCGCCTCGGAGAACTCGAAGCCGGCCCGGCCGTTCTGCTCGGCCCGGCAGCGGGTGAGCACCGTGCGGCAGCCGTCGATGACGTGGAAGCCGAAGCCGCGGCCGTGCGAGACCCGGCAGTCCTCGAAGGTGCCGCGGCCCTGGGCCGAGACGTACACCCCGGCGTCGCCCGCGCCGCGCACCGTGCACTCGCGCAGCACCGGGTCGGCGCCCTTGGCGACGATCACGCCGGTGGCGACGTCGGCGATCTCGCAGCCGGTGAGCAGGCCGCCGCTGCCGTGGTCGCGGAACCAGAGCCCGGTGCCGGCCTCCTGGATCCGGCAGTCCGTCAGGTCGGCGGTGGCGCCGCCGCTGACCGAGACGGCGGAGGAGCGGATCCGGCTGAACGAGCAGTCGGCGGCGCTCGCCCGGGAGTCGCGGTCGAGCACGAACAGGGCGTCGGGGAGGTCGTGCAGGGTGCAGTCGGCGAGGGCGAGGCGGGCGCCGTCGCTGACCCACAGCGCCGGGTAGTCGCCGCCGGCGGAGTGGATCTCGCTGCCCTCGGCCTCGACCTCGGTGCCGGCGTCCCAGACGGAGAGCGCGCCCCGGCCGAAGGTGTGCAGGGTGCAGCGCTCCAGCCGCAGCCGGGCCCGGCCGCGCAGGTCGGCGGCGTTCTCCGGCAGGTCGTGGATGCGGCAGCCGGCGAGCAGCAGTTCGGCATCGGTGTCCAGGGTGAGGCCGTTGCCGGTGACCCGGTGCACGGTGCAGTCGGTGAGCCGGCCGACCGCGCCGTCCTCGGCCTGCACGCCGCTGCCGCGGATCTCGTAGATCTCGCAGCCGGTCAGTTCGGCGCCGCTGCCGGCGCCGGTGAGCAGGAGTCCGGCGCCGCCGGTGTGGTGGACCTTGCAGCGGTCCAGGACGGCGGCGGCGCCGCCGAGCACGGCGATGCCGGCCTGGCCCGCGGCGGAGACCTCGCACTCCTGGAGGCCGGCCCGGGCACCGGGCCGCAGCCGCACCCCGAGGCCGGCTGGGTTGGCGACGGTGCAGGAGCGGAGCACGGCGGAGGCGCCGTCGCCGAGTTCGACGCCGGCGGAGGCCTGGGTGTCGATCCGGCAGCCGGTGAGGCGGGCGCCGTCCGCGGTGACCAGGACGGCGGGCAGCGAGCGGTCGGAGCCCTCGACGATCACGTCCTGGACGGTCGCGGCGGCGGCGACGGTCAGCGGCACCCCGCCGGGCGGGCTGATCCGGACGCTGCCCGGGCCCTCGGCGGCCAGCACGGTGACCGGTTTGTCGATCACCACCGCCTCCCGGAAGACGCCCGGCCGCACGGTCACGGTGTCGCCCGGTTCGGCGGCCGCCAGGGCCTCGTGGAGCGTGTCGTACTCGCCGGCGCGGCGCCGCCAGCGGGACCCGCTGTCCTGCGTGACCCGGACCCTCTGTTCTGCCATGCGGTCTGTCATCCCCACCTTCGTCGAAGCCCTGCGATGGTCGGCCGCCCGCGGGGTGCCCCCGGCCGTGGCGCGGGGGCGTCCGCGCACTACAACGAGTGGGCGACGGTGCGGTGCCGGTCAGCGCCGGGCGTCCGGCTGCGGCCGCGGGCCCTCCTCCAGCACGGTGACCTCGTCGCCGACCCGCAGGGTGCCGAGCAGGTCGCCGGTGACGCCCTCGGGACGCTCCGGGACGAGGTTCTGGCCGAAGACGAGCTTCTTGCCGAAGCGGCGGTGCCGGCCGAGCGCGAGCAGCGGCTCGGGGCCGCGGCGCTCGCCGGTCTCCTGGTCGGTGGTGGTCACCACGCAGCGGCCGCAGGGCTTGGCGACCCGGAAGACCACCTCGCCGACCCGGATCCGCCGCCAGCCGTCCTCGGCCCACGGGCCGGTGCCGGAGACGACCAGGTTGGGGCGGAAGCGCTCCATCGGCAGCGGCTCGGCCCGCCGGTCGCCGGCGGGGTGGTCGGCGGCGAGGTGCTCGTTGAGCGCGGCCAGCGAGGCGGTGGTGGCGAGCAGCAGCGGGAAGCCGTCGGCCATGCTGGTGGTCTCGCCGGGCCGGCTGTACTCGGGGTCGATCCGCCGGCTGCCGGCAGGGTCGTCGAGGTGCAGCAGGCGGACGTCGCCGAGGCGGTCGGAGAACCAGACCTGTGCCTCCTTCGCGGCCTCCACGGCGGGGAAGAAGGTGCCGAAGACGTCGGCCTGCGCGGCCGGGTCGCCGGCGGCGGCGCTCGGTGCGGGGATGCGGATGCTCGCGCCGTCGGGGTCGGTGACGGTCAGTGAGCCGTCGGCGTGCGGCAGGGTGCGGTACTGGCCGAGGGAGGGGTCGTCGCGCTGGGTGACGGCGCGGCCCGCGGGGTTGGCGAGCATCCAGCGGCGGTCGCCGGCGAGGCCCCACGGCTCCACCCCGGCGCTGTCCGGGCTCAGCCGGTAGGTCGACTTGACGGGATAGACGTGGAGGGCGGTCAGCTGCGGCATGCCCCCATCCTGCCAGTCGGCGGCGGTGCTCCGGTGCCGCGGCCGGGAATGCGCGGAGGCCGCCCGGTCCGCCTGGTACGGCGGGCCGGACGGCCCCGGAGAGGAAGACCTCGTGCCCTTGCTCCGCCCGGCGCCCTCGTTCGCCGGGGTGGTGCGGCTTCGGTCAGCCGGCCTGCGGGTAGTACGCGGGGCCGGGGTACTGCTGCTGGACGGGACGGACCGGGGCGACCGGTGCGGCCGGGCGCAGCTGGTTGCCGCCGAAGCTCTGGTCGGCGAAACCCTGCTGCGGGCCCTGGCCGAAGCCCTGCGCACCGAACTGCTGGCCGGACATGCCCGAGGGCGCCGACGCGAAGCCGTTCTGGCCGCCGAAGCTCTGCCCGGTCTGGTACCCGGCCTGGGGGGCGGGGGAGACCGGCGCCTGCGGGCGCTGCGGGGGGAGGTACGGCTGCGGGCTGCCGTACCCGGGGACGGCCGGCTGCGGGGCCGCCGCGTACATCGACGGCGCGGTCTGCGCCGGGATGTACGAGGTGGCGGGGCCGCTGCTGGGGCCGGGGCCCAGGGCGAGGCGGGCCGGCGGGAGCGCGGGCAGGTTGCTCACCGGGCTGTCGAAGCCGGTGCTGTAGCCGCTGCCGTAGCTGCTGCCGTAGCCGGAGCCGTAGGTGGCCGGGGGCAGGGCCGCCGGCACGTTGATGGGCGCGATCTGCGGGACACCGCGTTCTGCGACGAGGCTGTCGTAGATGGGCGTGCCGGAGGAGAAGGACGGAGAGGGGTAGCCGACTCCGTCGTAGGAGCGGGGCGAGGTCATGGGGCATACCGTAAGCCCACAACGTGCCTGCTGAGGAGAGTGGAAGAGGTGGGATTTCGACCGTTCACACAGTCTTCGCTCGATCGAAACGCTCGAAAGTGTGCAAATCCGACATACTGTCGACCAGTTCAAGCCATCCGATCCCCCTGACTGCCGGTCGAACGCCGGGCGAACCGCCGACGTCGGCTCGTCGGACCCTCGGCCGTCCGAAACCGGAGGGCGTGCGGTGCGGACCGCGCGCCGGTGGGCCCGGCCGCCTCGCGGACGGACCGGACCCGCCGGAGAAGCCGCACGTCAGCCGACGTGTACGCTCTGCGCCGGGAAGCCGGGACGGCCCGCCAGCTCCGTCGTGCAGTGCGCGCAGCGGACGGCCGCGACCGGCACCGTGCTCAGGCAGTCCGGGCAGTCGGCCTTCGCCACCGGCACGTCCTTGCGCGGCTCGAAGCGGGCCTGCAGCCGCCCGACCGGCACCACCACGGCGAAGTAGATCACCGCGGCGATCAGCACGAAGCTGATCAGCGCGTTCAGGAACGCCCCGTACGGGAAGACGGTGCCCGCGACGCTGAAGGACTCCTTGCTGTAGTCGCCGACCGCGCCGCTGGCGATGCCGATCAGCGGGGTCAGGAACGCCGTCACGAAGCCCGTCACCACGGCCGTGAAGGCCGCGCCGATGACGATGCCGACCGCCAGGTCGACGACGTTGCCGCGCAGCAGGAAGCTGCGGAATCCCTTGAGCACCGGGTGACTCCTCGAAATGCGTGGGGCCGCGCCGGCCCGGCCCGGCCGGGCCTTTCGGCCCCGCCGGCCATCCTGCCGAGGCCGGACGGCGCGGTCCAACCGGCGTCACCCGTTCCGCCCAGTCGTCGTACCGGGTTGCGCTCCGGGTGGGCCGGGCCGTGCCCGCGGGCGGCCCCGCAGGCCCCGCCCGCGACACCCCACGGACCGTCAGATCCCGGCGGCCCGGAGCCGATCGGCGTGCGCCTGCACCTTCACCACCGCCCCGGCCACCCGCCGCACCGCCGCCGCGTCCATGTGCGACCAGAGCGGCACCGTCAGCACCGAGTCGGCCAGCCGGTCCGTCAGCGGCAGCGCCCCCGCCCGCCCGAGGTGCGCGTAGGCGCGCTGGCGGTGCACCGGCGGGAAGAAGTAGCGGCGGGTGTCCACCCCCTCCGCCTTCAGCGCCCGGCCGAGCTCCGCGGCACCGAGGCCGAAAGCGGCCGCGTCCACGATCAGCGTCAGGTCCTTGAAGGTCGAGGTGTCGCCCGGCTCCGGCAGGGCGAGCCGCAGCCCCGGCAGCCCCGCCACCGCGGCCGCGAACACCTCCACCAGCGCCCCGCGGTGCGCCACCCGCTCGGGCAGGCCGGTCAGCGAGGCCAGGCCGACCGCCGCGTGCAGCTCGCTCATCCGGGCGTTCAGCCCGGGGAAGAGCGTGTCGTAGTCGCCCGGGTTGCCGTAGTCGCGGGCGGTGCGCAGGGTCGCCGCGAGCGAGGCGTCCCGGGTGGCGACCAGGCCGCCCTCACCGGCCACCGCCACCTTCGTCGGGCTCATCGAGAACACCTCCGCCAGCCCGAAGCCGCCGATCGGCACCCCGCCGCGGGCGCTGCCGAAGCCGTGCGCGGCGTCGTAGACCAGCGGCACCCCGGCCGCGTCCGCGACCTGCTGCAGCCGTTCCACCTGGCAGGGGGTGCCGTACACGTGGGTGGCCATCAGCGCGGCCGGCCGGTCGGCGGCCTTCAGCCGCGCCTCGGCGTCCTCCGGGTCGAGGGTGATGTCCTGTTCGCGGGCCTCCGCGAACAGCGGGGTGCCGCCCGCCCAGTGCGCGGCGTGCGCGGTCGCCGAGAAGGTGAAGCCGGGCATCAGCACCGGCCGGCCGCCGCCCACCCCGGCGGCCTGCAGCACCAGCATCAGACCGGCCGTGCAGTTGGAGACCGCCACCACGTGCGGCACCCGCAGCAGCTCGGCGGCCCGCTCCTCCAGTTCGGCGACCGTCCGCCCGTTGGTGAGCTGGCCGCTCTCCAGCACGGCGGCGATCCGGGTCAGCGCCTCGTCGGCGTGCGGGACCTTCACCCGGGTCAGCGGCAGGCCGTCGGGGAAGGCCGGGGTGCCGCCGAGGGCGGCGGGCGTGTCGAGGTCGGTGGTCGTCATGGTCGGGTCGATCCCCCCTGGGTCGGTCGGTTGCCGGGTGTCCGCGCGGAGGCGGGTGCCGCCGCGGCGGGGTCGGGCGGTGCCGGCCCGGACGGTGCGGCACCACCGGGCGGCGGCTCGGGCCGGCCGCCCCACTGGCCGGGCTGCACCCGCCACAGCGGCGGCCGGGAGTGCGCCCGCACCCGCGGGCGGTCCCCGTCCGGCCGCGGCACGGCGAGCAGCACCAGCACCAGCGGCAGCACCTGCACGCGTTCGCGCGACAGGATGCCCATGTTGTTGATGGTCGAGAACGCCCAGCAGAACAGCAGGGTGTAGACGATCGTGAAGGCGACGTAGGAGCGCCGCAGGAACCACCGCGGCACCTGACTCAGCCGCGGCCAGCTGCGGATGAACAGCACCAGCAGCGCGAAGCACTCCACCGACTGCACCAGGTTCTGCACGTTCGACGCCTCGAACGGGAAGGGCCGGAACAGCACGCTGACCACCGCCACCGGCAGCCCCGCCGGATTCAGGCTGAACTGCGGCGACTCGTCGTCCGCCGCCTGGTTGATCACCGACCCGCCCTGCGAGGTGCGCCGCGAGGTCTCCGACAGCACCTGGTTGACGCTGTCGCCGCCGGTGCCGCTCGTCCCGAAGAACGTCGACACCTGCTGCAGCATCAGCATCACCATCACGCCCAGCACCACCACGGTGAGCACCGTGCGCAGCGGCCCCAGCGCGCTCACCTGCTGCGGCCGCCGGCGCAGCACGTACGCCACCGTCAGGCCCGCGCCGGCCAGCACGGTGACGTGCGGACGGACCATGCCGGTGCCCAGCGAGCCCAGCGCGATGCAGAGGAACGCGCCGAACCGGCGGTCCAGCAGCCGCGCCACGCCGTAGGTGGTCAGGCCCAGGCAGAACATCATCCAGGCGTCCTTGCCGATGCTGGACGGCCAGAACAGCAGCGACGGCAGGAAGAACACCAACTTCGCGTACCGCCGGGAGTCCGCCTCGGGGAAGGCGATCTGCAGCGCCCGCCAGAACAGCAGCAGACCCCAGAAGCCCAGCCAGGAGAACACCAGGAAGCCGCCGACCAGCGACGGACCGGTGATCGCGTACACCACGCCGGTCACGATGATGATGAAGCCCGTGCCGGCGACCTTCATCCCCAGGTCGTAGTGGAACGTCCCGGAGAGCGGGCTGTGGGTGTCCAGGAACAGCGCCAGCTCGCTGCCCCGCTGGTGGTACATCTTGGCGTCGGCCGCGCCGCCGTACAGCACGAAGGCCATCAGGTACCGCGGGAAGGCGCACAGCAGCTTGAGCGCCATCGCCAGCATCAGCAGCCGGAAGACGTCCTTCTCCGGGTTGGCGGCGGCGACCCGCGCCAGGACCGGCGTGCCGATCGCCATCAGCGCGGGCAGGACCAGCAGCGCCCCCCAGGTGTCGTACCCGGTGTGCACCATCGCCAGCACGAACAGCGTCACGTAGCCGACCACCAGCGCGGCCGCCACCGCCGACGGCCAGGGCACCCGCCGGGCCAGCGCGGCCACCGCCGTCACCGCCGGCCTCGCCGCGACCGCCGGAGCGGCCATCAGAAGACCTCCAGGTCGCCCAGGTTGAACCGCCAGTCGGCCGGGATCCGGCCCGCCGTGAGCGGACCGGACGGGGACCGGGCGGCCAGCACCATCCCGGTGCGCGGAGCCGTCAGGTAGCCGCTGCGCCGGGCGGCCGCGGCGGCCTCGGTGCCCGCCGCGAGGTGGCCCGCGACGTGGTCGCAGCCCGCCTTCGCGGCCTGCTTCAGCAGCCGCGCCGCGCTGCCCCGGTCGCCCGGCCGGACGATCACGTCGGCGAGTGTGAACTCGGCCAGCGGCCCGCGCCGCCGCGGCCGGCCGAACGCCACCCCGGTCAGCTCGCCGCCGCGGTGGCAGGTCAGCACCCGGTAGTCCAGGCCGGGCGCGTCGCCGTACCGCCAGCGCAGGAAGTCCGCGGTGCGCCGGACGGCCAGCCGGGTGTCGGTGACGTCCGCGGCCGCCCGCTCCCGCAGCAGCTCGTCCAGACCCTTCCGCGGGCCGGCGAACCAGTCCTCGGCGGTCGGCAGCGAGCACACCGGCGGGCCCGCCGTACCCGCCCCGCGGCGGGCCAGCGCCGCCCGCGCACCGCGCGCGAACGCCGCCGGCCGGGCCACCCGCACGGCGATCGGCACCCGGCCGAGCTCCCGCCAGCCCATCTTCAGGTAACCCGGCAGGCTGTTGCCGTTCGGCGTGTTGAAGACCAGCTCGGTGTCGCCGGAGACCTCCTCCAGCAGCCGCAGCGTCAGATCGCGGAAGATCCCCCGGCCCTGGAACTCCGGGTGGGTTGCGGTGTCCACCGGCCGGACGGCCGGCACGGGCCGCCCGCCCGCCTGCCACTGCCAGCGCAGGAACAGCCGCACCCCGGCCAGCCGCCCGCCCGCCTCCTCGGCGACCAGGCCCGGACTCGCACCGAACGGGTTCCGCCGGTGCTTCCACTCGAAGAACTCGGCACTGCGCGTGCCGGTCGGCCCGCCCGCCAGCGAGGCGGTCAGCAGGTCCAGCACGGCGGGCGTGTCGGCGTCCACGAGCGGACGGTACGTCAGCCCGGCGCTTGACTCGGTCATCTGGGTCTTCGGCTCCATGTCGTCTCGCTCGGCGGGTGCTGCCGGTCGGTGACCGCATCGGTCAACGGGCCAGCACCCGGGCGTACACCTGCTCGATCGCGCGCTGCGCCCCGGCCGTGTCGAAGGTCCGGGACCGCTCCCGGGCGGCCTTCCCGAACCGCTCGCGCAGCCCCTCGTCGGCGGCCAGCCGGCCGAGCGCGCCGGCCAGCGCGACCGGGTCGCCCGGCGGCACCAGCAGCCCCTCGACGCCGTCGTCCACCACCTCCGGCATCCCGCCGACCCGGGTCACCACCGACGGCAGGCCGCTGGTCATCGCCTCCATCAGGGCCACCGGCAGGCCCTCCTGGCGGGAGCTCAGGGTGAACACGTCCAGCGCGGGCAGCAGCGCCGGCACGTCCGGCCGGGAACCGGCGAACACCACGCCCCCGCCGGCCCGGGCACGCAGCTCGGCCTCCAGCGGCCCGGCGCCGATCAGCACCAGCGCCGCCGAGGGCTGCTCGCGGCGCAGCAGCTCGAAGGCGGCGAGCAGGGTGGCCTGGTCCTTCTTGGCGGTCAGGTTGCCGACCGTGCCGATCACCGGTGCGTCCGCCGGCAGACCGAGCACGGCGCGGGCGGCGGCCCGGGCGGCCGGCCCCTCGGGGGCGCCCGCCAGGTCCGGGCCGTGGTGCACCACGGTGACCCAGCCGTCGTCCGGACGCCGCCGGGCGATCGTCGCCGCCACCGCGTGCGAGACCGCCACCACCGCGTCGTTGCGCCGGTACGTCAGCGCGTTGGCCCAGCGGGTGGCCGTCCGGTAGCGCTCCCAGACGTTGTGCTCGGTGTGCACCAGCCGCGGCGCCCGCCGGCCGACCGCCACCAGCCGGGCCGCCACCGCCGGGATCGGCATGTGCGAGTGCACCAGGTCGTAGCGGCGCTCGGCGAGCAGCCGGCGCAGCCGCACCGGCCACAGCGCACCCGGCGCCCCGCCCAGGCAGTGCACCCGCACCCCGGCCGCCTCCAGCGCGGGCACCAGGGCGTCCTTGTACGGCAGCACGTAGGCCACCTCGATCTCGTACCGCCCGGTGTCGGCGTGCCGGGCGCAGTTGAGCAGCAACTGCTCGGCGCCGCCCCGGCCGAGGCCCTTGGCCAGCCAGAGCACCCGCCGTCGGCCGCTCACCGCTCCTCGATTTCGCGCAGCTGCAGCGTCGTCTCGACCACCGACTCGCCGCCGGGCCGGCGTGCCCAGCTCGGCGCCGCCCGGTGGTGCTCCTCGGCGACCGGTGCGACCGGTGCGACCGGCGCGGGCGGTGCCGGCCGCTCGGCGGGCTCCGGCCGGCCGGCAGCCTCCTCGCGCGCCGCGGCGGGGGAGCGGCGGCCCTCCTCGGACCGCGCGGAGGCGGTGGCCGTGCGGCCCACCAGCAGCGCACCGGTGCGCAGCCCGTCCCGCTTCAACCGGCGCCCGGAGGGGCCGATCGTGCCGAGCAGCGCCACCCCGGCGACCGGCACACCGGTACGGGCCAGCAGCTCGGAGACCCGGTCGGCCTGCTCCGGCGTCACGTTGCCGGCCATCGCCGTCACCAGCACCGCGTCGGCGTGCTGCACGAGGTCGTAGGCGTCGTTGGCGTGCAGCAGCGGCGAGGTGTCGATCAGGACCACGTCGGCGTGCTCGCGGGCCCGCCGCAGCACCTCGCCGGCCCGCAGCACCAGCGCCGCCGGGTACGCGGTGGTGTTGCCGCCGGTGATCAGCCGCACCCCCTCGGTGCCGGTCTCGCGGATCAGGTCGTCCAGCGTCGACAGCCGTTCGCCGCTGAGAAGTTCGGCCATGCCCGGACCGTCGCCGACGCCGAAGTGCAGATGGGTCTGCGGGTGCCGGAAGTCGCAGTCGAGCACCAGCACCCCGCGGCCGGTCTCGGCCAGTGCGGCCGCCAGGTTGGCGACGGTGGTGGTGCGGCCGTCCCCGCTGCGCCCGGACATCACCAGGATCACCGGCGCGGGACCGCCACGGCCCCGGGCGGCCGGCTCGGTGCCGGGCCGGCCCGACAGCGACTCCGGACCGGTGAGCAGCAGGGTCGAGCGCAGCGAGCGGTAGGCCTCGGCCGCCGGGTCGGACGGGCGGGCCACCACCAGCGGACCCCGCAGCCGGCGCAGCCGCCGGGAGAGCTGCGGGATCTCGCCGATCACCGGCAGGTTGAACGCCTCCTCGGTGGTGTTGCGGGTCCGCAGCCGGGTGTCCATCCGGCTGAGCATCACCGCGGCGACGACGCCGAGCGCGAGGCCGAGCACGACCGCCAGGGTGAGGCGCACGCCGCGGCTGGGCGAGCTGAGCAGGCTGCCGCCGGCCTCCTTGGCGTCGATGCTGCCCCACTGCTGGATCGCGTCGGTCTGGCTGTAGTTCTGCAGGGTGCTGATGTCGGTGAGCGTCTTGGTGAGCGCGTTGAGCGCGGCCGTCAGCTGCGGCTGGAGCTTCGGCTGGTCGGCGGAGCCCGCCTTGGTGAAGGCGTGCTGCAGGTTGTTGACCTGCTCCTGCTGGGTGTCGGCCTGTGCCTGGAGGCGCTTGATCGACTCGTCGGCGCTCTTCTTCGACTCCTGGCTGTAGCCCGTGATGGTGGCGTCGGACAGCGCCGCGGCCAGGTCGGTGCATGACTGCTGGGTGGGGCCGGTGGTGGTGAAGACCAGCATCTGGGTGGAGGCCGCGGCGACGGTGCGCCGGGCGGCGAGCGCGGCCACGTCCGTGACGTGGAGCTTCTTCGCCGCGGTGGTCGTCACGTCCGAGCCCTGCGCGTAGCTCAGCACCTGATCGGCCCGGACGGACTCGCCGGCACCGGCCACCGGGGTGATCGCCACCTTGCACTGCCACTTGCCGTCGTCCACGGCGTCGCCCGTCGGCGTCAGCAGGAAGCCGATGATCAGCGCGGCGAGGGTGCAGCCGACGAGCAGCCGCCAGTAACGCCGCAGGACGGTGAAGTGGTTTGCCGGTTCCACCGGTTGGTTCCCCTCGCGATCGTGGTGCGGGTACGCGGGACACCGGCCCGGCCCGCCTCGGCGGACCCCGGTGCCGCCGGGTGCGGCAGGGTCGGGTGCGGCGGCCCCCCGGCGCCGGGCCGGGGGAGGACGCGATCAGGTGGCGGCGGCCGGTAACGCGGTGGACCGGCGCGGACCGTCCGGCAGGACGGCGCATCGTGGCAGTCGTTGTGACATCAGGCCCCCTGACGGCGTCACCCACCCGGCCGCCCCGGCCCGGATGCCTCGCGCGGATCGCCGTACCCCCCGGCAGCCCGTTTCCCCCTGCGATGCTTGCCGTCCCGGACCTGGGGCGCAAGCGCTTTGGCGATTCTCGGAGGGGCACATTTCGGCCCTCCCGCGCGCCCTGCCATGGTTGTGGCGGCTTTGTCCGCTTTCCGTGGCATGTCAACTCCGGTGCGCGGGGCGGCACTTCGGCACGGATCCGGTGTGGTCCGGTGTGGCCCCGGCGCGGCCCGGTGTGGCCCGGCGCGGCCTCAGCGGCCGGCCGGCACCCGGCGCAGCGACCGCTCGTAGAAGCCGACCATCTGCCCGCAGACCTGCGCCAGCGTGAACGAGGTGAGGAACCGAGCCCGGGCCGCCTTCACCCGCACCCGCGCCGCCGCCCGATCGTCCAGCGCCGACACCAGCGCCGCCGCCAGCTCGGCCGGCCGCTCCGGCGGCACCAGCAGCGCGTAGTCCTCCGAACCGACGGTCTCCCGCAGCGCCGGGACGTCCGCGCACACCAGCGGGACCCCGACCCCCATCGCCTCCATCGCCGCACTGCCCAGCCCCTCCCACCGGGAGGGCACGGCGAACGCGTCCGAGGCCGCCATCAGGTCGTACACGTCGCCGCGCGGGCCCAGGAAACGCACCTGCCCGGCCCGCCCCGCCAACGCCTCCAACCGGGCGGTCTCCGCGCCCGGGCTGCCCGCCAGCAGCAGCACCGCCTCCGGCACCTGCCGGCGCACCCCCGCGAACGCCTCCACCAGCACGTCCAGCCCCTTCTGGTACTGCTGCCGGGCGGCCGCCAGCACCACCGGGGTGTCCTGCGCCAGCCCGAGCGCGGCCCGTACCGCCGCCCGCCGCTCCGGTGTCACCGACCCGAGCAGCTCCGGGTCGCGGCCGCGCGGCACCACGTCGATCCGGTCCGGCGAGACCCGCAGCCGCCGCGCCATCGACGAGGCGACGTGCCGGGTCAGGGCGTGGAAACGCCGGGTGCCCTGCGCGGTCGCCGCGTCCGCGGCCTGCGCCGCCCGCACCTTCCACGGCGACAACCCGCGCGCGTGCAGGTGCTCCGGCCCGTACGAGGAGTTGACCAGGCTCGACACCACCGGGGTGCCCGCGGCCAGCGCCGCCGCCCGGCCCAGCACGTCCGCCTCGTACAGCGTGGTGTGCACCAGGTCCGGCCGGTGCTCGCGGACCAGCCGACGCAGCGCCGCCGCCCGCCCTGCCCGACCCGACCCGTGCACCCCGAACACCCGCGCACCCGCCGCCACCAGCTCCGGCTGGAAGCCTCCCGGCGACTCCTTGAGGTACGCGACGTCCAGGCGCACGCCCGAACGCACCAGGTGCGGGGCCATCGCGGCCAGGCCCTGCTCGGCACCGCCGATCCGGTGCAGGCTGTCGATCACATAGAGCACATGCACAGCAGCGACCCCCCGGGAACACCGGCGCGGCAGGTCTCCCGTCCGTCCCGCGCCTGACAGGCGCTCAGCATCCCAGCCCCGGCCCGCCTCCGCCAGGAAAACCGCCACGACGCCGCACCGCACGCCCCGGGCGGGAGCGGGCAGCACCTCAGGGGCGCGGGGAACTGCGCAGTCCGAGGGTGGTTACGACAACAGAAGGGGCCGGCCCCGATTCGTACGGCGGGCCACATCCGAACTGCGCAGTTCTCCCCCGGCCTTCGGCCGGGAGGTGCCCCCACGCGTCCCTGGGGTGCCGCCCCTGAGGTGCACCTCCCCGAACGCCTGCGGGCGGTGGGCTGGCTGTGCCAGGGTCGGGGGATGCCAGCCGCCGAGTCCGCGCGTCCCGCCGTCCTGCACCTGGTCACCGACCCGCGGCGGCGCGGCGCCCAGAACCTCGCCCGCGACCTGCACGCCGAACTGCTCCGCCGCGGCCACCGCTCCGAGCTGCACTCGCTCCAACCGCACGCCGACGCCCCGGACGCCCCCGATGCCCCCGGAGCCCCCGCCGGCGGGGACGCCGAGCCGCTCGGTCCGGGCCGCTACCACCCGGCCACCCTGCGGGCGCTGCGCGCCGCCGCCCGCCGCGCCGACGTGGTCGTCGCCCACGGCTCCTCCACCCTGCCGGCCTGCGCCGCGGCGCTGTTCGGCAGCCGCACCCCGTTCGTCTACGTCAACATCGGAGACCCGCGGCACTGGGCGGCCTCCCCGGTCCGCCGGCTCCGCACCGGCCTGCTGCTGCGCCGTGCCGCCGCCGTGGCCGCGATCTCCGACGGGGCCCGCGAGGTCCTGCTCGACCACTACCGGCTGCCCGCCCGCAGCGTCCGCACCATTCCCAACGGCCGTACCGCCGACCGCTACCCGCCCGCGGCGGACGAGGCCGACCGGCAGACCGCCCGCGCCGCCCTCGGCCTGCCCGCCGAGGGCCCGCTGCTCGCCTGGGTCGGCGCGCTCGCCCGCGAGAAGCGCCCCGACCTCGCGCTGGACGCCCTCGCCCTGCTGCCCGGCGTCCACCTCGCGGTGGCGGGCGACGGCCCGCTGCGCGCCGAGGCGGCCGCCCGCGACACCACCGGCCGGGCGCACTTCCTGGGCGCGCTCACCGATCCCGCCCCGCTCTACCGGGCCGCCGACGCCCTGGTGCTCACGAGTGACAGCGAGGGCGTGCCCGGGGTGCTGGTGGAGGCCGCGCTCGCGGGGCTGCCCGCCGTCGCCACCGACGTCGGCTGGGTCCGTGACGTCGTCCGGGACGGCGTCACCGGCAGGCTCGTCCCGCCGGGTGACGCGGCCGCCCTGGCCGGCGCCGTCGAGAAGCTGCTCGCGGATGCGCACGGCGCGCTCGGCGCCGCCGCCCGCCGGCACGCGCTCGACCGCTTCGACCTCGCCGTGGTCGCCGACGCCTGGCAGGGCTTGCTCGCCGAGACCGCCCACCGCGGCTCCCGACGCACCGTCTGAGGGCGTCCCGCGCACCGGCCGGAAGCTTCCGGCGCACCGTCCGGAACGGGCGCGCCGCCGAATCCGCCCCCCGCCTGTGCGCCGCCGCAGGGTGCGCGCATACTGGCCTGCGCGGCTCGCACCGAGCGACAGGGCCACTCCGGACCCGGCACGGCTGCGCCGCGACGGGGGAAGGTGCGCGATGGCAGTACTCGCGATCATCGTCGGAGCCGGTCTGCTCTGGATGCTGACCGGTGTCCGGGTCGTCCAGCAGTACGAGCGCGGGGTGGTCTTCCGGCTCGGCCAGGTCCGCGGGCAGGTCCGCGGCCCCGGCCCGACGCTGCTGATCCCGCTGGTCGACCGGATGCGCAAGGTCAACGTCCAGGTGATCACCATGCCGGTGCCGGCCCAGGAGGGCATCACCCGGGACAACGTCTCCGTCCGGGTCGACGCCGTGGTCTACTTCCGCGTCGTGGAGCCGATCCGGGCCACCGTCGACGTGCAGAACTACATGTTCGCGATGTCCCAGGTCGCGCAGACCTCGCTGCGCTCGATCATCGGCAAGAGCGACCTCGACGACCTGCTCTCCGGCCGGGAGAACCTGCACCGCGGCCTCGAACTCATGCTGGAGAGCCCGGCCGTGGGCTGGGGCGTGCACATCGACCGGGTCGAGATCAAGGACGTCGCCCTGCCCGACTCGATGAAGCGCTCGATGGCCCGCCAGGCCGAGGCCGACCGCGAGCGCCGCGCCCGCATCATCACCGCCGACGGCGAGTTCCAGGCCGCCGCCAAGCTCGCCGAGGCCGCCACCGTCATGGACGCCACCCCGGCCGCCCTGCAGCTGCGCCTGCTGCAGACCGTCGTCGAGGTCGCCGCCGAGAAGAACTCCACCCTGGTGCTGCCGTTCCCGGTCGAGCTGCTGCGCTTCTTCGACGCCGGCGCCAAGGCCGCCTCCGGGGCCGCCCCGACGGCCGCTCCGGCGCCCGCCGCGGAGGTGCCCGCCGCCGAGGTGCCCGCGGCGGAGCAGGCCGGGACGCCGGCGCTGCCGCGGCCCGCCGAGGCGCCCGACCACACCGCCCTGACGAAGACCGAGCACACCCCCGAGGCCTGACCCCGCCGGTGAGCCCGGACCGCCCGATCGGCCGACTGCTCGGCCGATCGGGCGAATCCGCCCCCACCGGCCCGGCCTCGGCTGGAGACTGACGCACCGTCACTGCCAGGCTGGCGCCGTGAAGCTGCTGCGCACCGCCACCGCCCTGCTCGCCGCGACCGCCGCCACCGCCGCGATGGCCCCCGGTGCCACCGCCGCGGCCGCCGCCCCCGACACCCCGCGCGAGGGCGCCCACGCACTGCTCCCCGCCCACGCGCCGCACCCCGGCCACCCGCAGCGCGCCGCCGCCGAGCGGCAGGAGGCCGTCGAGTTCTTCTGGTACGGCTGCAAGCACTGCGCCCAGTTCGAGCAGCCGCTGGAGCGCTGGGCGGCCCGGCACCGCGACGACGTCGTGCTGCGCCGGGTGCCCGCCGTCTGGCAGGGCGGCCCCGACGAGCAGCGCCAACTCGGCCACGCCCGGCTCTACTACACGCTGGAGCGGCTCGGCGCCGTCGACCGGCTGCAGGCCGAGGTCTTCCGGGCCGTCCGCGAGCGCCACGAGGACCTCACCACCGAGTCCGGCGCCGCCGCCTGGGCGCTCGCCCAGGGCCTGGACTCCGCGGCCTTCCACGCCGCCTGGCGCTCCCCGGAGGTCGACCGGCTGGTCGCCGACGCCCCCGGGCAGATGGCCCGCAACCGCATCACCGAGATCCCCACCGTCCTGGTCGGCTCCGGCCGCACCTCTCCCACCGGCGCCGGCGGCGTCGAACGGATGCCGGACGCCATGGACACCCTCGTCGAACACCGCTGACCCGGACGGGCCGCGCAGCCGCCCGCCGACGGCCCGGGATCCGGCCCGCCCCTACCCGATCCACCTTCACCGAACCAGCCCCTGGCGCGCACACCTTGTGCCAGAGTGGGACGCCCGGGTCGCACCGCCTGAGCTGCGGCCCACCGGCAGCCACATGCGAGAGGGCGGGGGCCCGTGGGGGGACACAGCGCGCAGGTCGTCGACGGGCGCGGCACGGAGACGGCGGCCCGGGCCGCCGTGTCCGAAGGACCGCCGCCGGAGCTGCTCTTCAAACGGCGGCTGCGCCCGGCGCGGACCGCCCGCGAACTCTGGGCCGCCCGCGAGCTCGTCCGCGCCCTCGCCGAGCGCGACCTGCGCGCCCGCTACAAGCAGGCCGTGCTCGGCTTCGCCTGGGCGGTGCTCACCCCGCTCGCGCTGTGCGCCATCTTCACCCTGGTCTTCCACCGCGCCGTCAAGATCGACACCGGTGGGGTGTCCTACCCGCTGTTCGCCTACGTCGGCCTGATCGTCTGGCAGTTCTTCAGCAACACCATGAACCAGGGCGCGCTCAGCCTCGCCAACAACCTGAGCCTGCTCAACAAGGTGTACTGCCCGCGCGAGGTCTTCCCGCTGGCCACCATGCTGGTCGCCTCCGTCGACATGCTCATCGGCGTCGGCGTGCTCGCCGTGCTCTTCCTGGCCACCTGGACGGCCCCCGCCGCGACCGCCCTGTGGGTGCTGCCGCTGCTCGCGATCCAGTTCGCCTTCACCTACGGCGTCGCCCTGATCCTCTCCGTCGCCGTCGTCTACCTGCGCGACGTCCGCCACCTGCTGCCGATCATCACGCAGATGGGCGTCTTCGCGACCCCGGTCGCGTACCCGCTGGCCCGGATCCCCGTCCGGCTGCAGGAGGTCTACTGCGGCGTCAACCCGCTCGGCGCCGTCATCGAGGGCTACCGCCGCGCCCTGCTGTACGGCCAGGCCCCCGACGCCCGGCTCACCGTCATCGCCGCGGTCTCCTCGCTGGTCTTCCTGGTCGGCGGCTACCTGTTCTTCAAGAAGCTGGAAACGGGGATCGCCGATGTCGCGTGAGTACGAGCTGGGCACCATCCGCACCGAGCACGTCTGGAAGCGGTTCAAGGCCGACCAGCAGCGGATGCTGCTGCGCGACAAGGTCGAGTCGATGGCCCGCCGGCTGCGCGGCGGGCGCGGCGAGGACTGGCGCTGGGCCCTGCGCGACATCAACCTGCACATCGAACCCGGCGAGTCCGTCGGCCTGATCGGCTCCAACGGCTCCGGCAAGTCCACCCTGCTCAAGATGCTGACCCGGGTGATGTACCCGTACGGCGGCATCATCGACGTCCGCGGACGGATCGGCGCCCTGATCGAGATCCGGGCCGGCATCCACCCCGACCTCACCGGCCGGGAGAACGTCTACCTGTTCGGCGCGCTGCTCGGCCTCAAGCGCCGCGAGGTCGCCTCCCGCTTCGACGACATCGTCGAGTTCGCGCGGCTCGGCGGCGCCATCGACCGGCAGGTCAAGTTCTACTCCTCCGGCATGCAGATGCGCCTCGGCTTCGCCGTCGCCGCCTACCTGGAGCCGCACGTCCTGCTCGTCGACGAGGTGCTCGCCGTCGGCGACGCCGTCTTCCAGCAGCGCTGCCTCGACCGGATGCGCGAGGTCGCCGAACAGGGCACCACCATCGTCTTCGTCTCCCACGACCTGCCCGCCGTCCAGTCCATCTGCCGCCGCGGCGTCTGGCTGGAGCAGGGCACCGTCCGGGTCGACGCCGGGATCAAGGACGCGCTGGCCGGCTACCGGGACTCCATCGAGGCCCAGTCCGAGGCCTCCGCCCGCTCCGGCGAGCCGCTCCAGCTGCTCAAGTACGAACTCGCCGGCGAGGACCGGGAGAACCTCACCACCGACGAGCCGATGACCGTCGAACTCACCCTCGGCGGCGACTACCGCGGCGACGCCACCCTGCACCTCGGCGTCAGCGAGGGCACCTCCAGCCCGATCTTCCAGATCAGCCACGAGATCCGGCTCACCGGCGACGACCACCACGTCGCCTGCGTGATACCCCGCCTCCCGCTGCCCCGCGGCCGCTACACCCTCTGGGCGGGCGTCTACTCCATCGGCAAGACCGACGGCGGCACCCTGATGAGCTGGCACTCCGTCGGACAGTTCGACGTGTTCGGTCCCGTGCTGGACACCCCGCCGCGGGCCGTGGTGCTGGCCGCGCCGGTCTTCGTCCCGCACCACTGGGAGGAGTGACCGCGGTGAGACCCGTCAGAGTGCTGGTGCACCTGAACAACCTGACCCTCGGCGGGGCACAGCTGAACGCCGTCGACATCGCCCGCACCCTGCGCGACCGCGGCCACCACCCGGTGCTCTTCGCCCAGGGCGTGGCCGGCGACGCCCCCCTCGTCGGCGTCGCCGCCGGGCACGGCCTCGACGTCGTGGTCGCCGGCGGCCCGGACACCCCGCACGCCGAAGTCCGCCGCAGGATGCAGGAGCTGGCGGACGAGCACGGCAGCGAACTGATCCACGCCTGGGAGGTCCGCGCCGCCCGCAACGGCTTCTTCGGGCCCGGCAGGCTCGGCCGGATCCCCGTCGTCACCACCTTCTACGGCATCCGGATGCTGCGCGGCATGCCCCGGCACCAGCCGCTCGTCCTCGGCCTCGGCGCCCTCATGGGCGACGGCCGGGCCTTCGGCCACCGCGACGTCCGACTCGTCGAACCGCCCGTCAACACGGCCACCGACGCCCCCGGCCAGGCCGACGGCGCCGCCTGGCGCCGCGAACACGGCATCGACGAGGAGGAGTTGCTGCTCGCCATCGTCACCCGCCTGGTACCCGACCTGGAGAAGGACGCCGGCGCCGAACTCACCGTCGCCGCCGTCCGCGCCCTCGAAGACCCCCGGGTCCGCCTCGCGATCGTCGGCGCAGGCCCCAGCCTGGACCGGCTGCGCGCCCGCGCCGCCGAGGCCAACGCCGCCCTCGGCCGCGAAGCCGTCCTCGTCCCGGGCCAGTTGGCCGACCCGCGGCCCGCCTACGCCGCCGCCGACATCGTCCTCGGCATGGGCGGCTCCGCCCTGCGCGGACTCGCCTTCGCCAAACCGGTCGTCGTGCACGGCGCAGCCGGCTACACCGCCGTCCACGAACCCGGCCCGCTCGTCGAACCGCACGCCTCCCGCTGCATGTACGGCTGGGGCGACGGCAGCCGCGACCCCGGCCCGCTCGCCGACCAGCTCCGCGGCCTCCTCGACGACCCCGGCCGCCGCACCGAACTCGGCCGCTGGGGACGGGACTGGGTGGTCGGCCGCTTCTCGCTGGAGAGCGTCTCCTCCGCCTTCGAGCAGCTCTACCTCGAAGTGCTGGCCGCCCCGCCGGGCCCCGCCCGCTGGCTCCGCGACCTCGAACAGATGGCCAGGTACGAGTTCGCCAAGCCCACCGCGCTCCGCCTGCTCGGGCGGTGAGCCACCGGGCCTGCCGGGAACGGTGAGCACCCGGCCGGTCATTCCCTGTGATCGAACCCGTCGATCCGGCGTTGTGACGGCGTTGCCGCAGCTGGCAGCCTTACGGCGTCGGGTCGTTCGCGGGCGCAGCGCGCGGCGACCGCTCTGCCCTCCTTCTATCCAAGGGATCTGACAGCATGTCACGCGAGATCAGCGTCGCCATCGCCTACCACAGCGGCTACGGCCACACCGCCCGGCAGGCCGAGTTCGTCCGCCAGGGCGCGGAGGAGGTCGCCGGCACCACCGTCCACCTGATCGCCGTCGACCAGATCACCGACGAGCAGTGGGCGCAGCTCGACGCCGCCGACGCCATCATCTTCGGCTCGCCGACCTACCTCGGCGACGTCTCCGCCGCCTTCCGCACCTTCGTCGAGAAGACCAGCGGCCGCTGGATGCAGCAGCAGTGGAAGGACAAGCTGGCCGCCGGCTTCGTCAACTCCGGTGCCAAGAGCGGCGACAAGCTGCACGCCCTGCAGTCGCTCTCCGTCTTCGCCGCCCAGCACAGCATGATGTGGGTCAGCCTCGGCCTGCTGCCCGGCTGGAACAAGTCGACCGCCTCCGAGTTCGACCTGAACCGCCTCGGCGTCTGGCTGGGCGCCGCCGCCCAGTCCAACGGGGACCAGGGCGCCGACGCCATGCACAAGTCCGACCTGGCCACCGCCGAGCACCTCGGCCGCCGCGTCGCCGAGCAGGCCCAGCGCATCGGCGCCTGACGCCTGGGTGACCCCAGGGGCGCGGGGAACTGCGCGCAGTGGAAAGGCACCTGGTCAGTGTCTTTCCCCTGCGCGCAGCTCTCCCCCGGCCTTCGGCCGGGAGGTGCCCCCACGCGCCCCTCTTTCGGGTTCGCCGTACCTGACGGGTGCGCCGCTCCTCAATTGCGCAGTTCCCCGCGCCCCTGTCCGTCGCCGCCCTGACTGTCGTAGGTGCGCCCCTTCCAGGCCGCGCCTCGGCCGCGCCAGTGCTGGACCGCCGAGTCCACCGTCATCAGCAGGTAGAGGCCCGCGGTGAACGGCAGCAGCAGCGCCTCCCCCCACGGCCGCCCGTAGTACCGCTCCATCGGGACGAAGGTCCCCGTCATCACCGCCCAGGCGGCCCCGCCGAGCGCCGCGACCGCCGCGGATCCCGCCGCCGCCCCGGCGACCACCGCGGCGACCGGCACCAGGTAGACCAGGGCCAGACCGAGGACCGTCCCGGCGAGCAGCAGCGGCGAGTGCCGCAGCTGGGCGTAGGCACTGCGGGACACCATCCGCCACAGTTCCGCCAGCCGCGGGTAGGGCCGCACGCTGTCGACCTGCTCGGCCAGCCCGAGCCAGGTCCGGCCGCCGGTCCGCTTGACGGCGCGGGCGAGGTTGACGTCGTCGATGACGGCCCCGCGGATCGCCGCCACTCCGCCCGCCCGTTCCAGTGCCTCCCGCCGGACGAGCGTGCAGCCGCCGGCCGCGGCCGCGGTCCGGGAGCCGGGCCGGTTGCTCCACCGGAACGGGTACAGCTGGGCGAAGAAGTACACGAACGCGGGCACGATCAGCCGCTCCCAGCGGGTCTCGACCCGCAGCCGGGCCATCTGCGACACCAGGTCGAGGCCGTTCGCCCCGGCGGCGGCGACGAGGTCGGCGAGCAGGGTCGGGCCGTGGGCGATGTCGGCGTCGGTGAGCAGCAGGTAGTCGGTGTCGCCGGCGAGTTCGACGCCGTGCCGCAGGGCCCACAGCTTGCCCGTCCAGCCGGTCGGCAGCGGGGGAGGGACGGTCACCTCCAGCGGCAGTCCGCCGCCCTCGCCGAGGCGGGCGGCGAGCGCCCCGGTGCCGTCCGAACTGTGGTCGTCGACCAGGATCACCCGGGCGGCGCCGGGGTACTTCTGGGCGAGCAGGCCGGGCAGCGAGTCCGGCAGTACGGCGGCCTCGTCCCGGGCGGGGACGACCACGGCCACCGACGGCCAGCGGCGGGGTGCGGACCGGGGCGGCAGCCGCTGGTCGGTGCGCCAGAACATGCCGTGGCAGCAGGCGAGCCACAGCCAGATCGCCAGGGACAGCGCGGACACCCACAGCAGCACGGTCACTCCGGCAGTCTGCCGCACGGGGTCCGTCCGCAGCGGTACCGGTGCGGAGCCGTTCGGTAGAGTCGTGCCCTGTGAAGATCGCACTGGTGGACTCCGGAATCGGACTGCTCGCGGCCGCCGCCGCCCTGCGCGCGCTGCGCCCCGACGTGGACCTGGTGCTGTCCTCCGATCCCGACGGCATGCCGTGGGGCCCGCGCACCCCGGAGGACATCGCCGAGCACGCCCTGGCCTGTGCCCTGGCCGCCGCGGCCTTCGAACCGCACGCGCTGATCGTCGCCTGCAACACCGCCTCGGTGCACGCGCTCGCCCGGCTGCGGGCCGAGCTGGAGCCGGGGCTCCCGGTGATCGGCACCGTCCCGGCGATCAAGCCGGCCGCGGCGGCGGGCGGCCGGGTCGCGATCTGGGCCACCCCGGCCACCACCGGCAGTGCCTACCAGCGTGGGCTGATCGCCGAGTTCGGCGGCGGCGCCGAGGTCACCGAGGTGGCCTGCCCGGGGCTGGCGGACGCCGTGGAGCGCGGCGACCGGGCCGCCGTGCCGGCCGCCGTCGCGGACGCCGCGGGCCGCACCCCCGCCGGCACCACCGAGGTCGTCCTCGGCTGCACCCACTACGAACTGGTCAGGGACGAGATCACCGCGGCCCTCGCCGGCATCGCCGCCCCCGGTATGCGGTTCCACGGTTCCGCGGACGCGGTGGCCGCCCAGGCGCTGCGCCGCCTCGACGGCCGGGAGCCCGCCCCGGGCTCGGGCACCCTGACGGTGCTGCACAGCGGCCGCCCGTCCGCGCTCGCCGAGGCCGCGGCCCGCTACCCCGAGGGCCGGCTGATCTCCGGCGGCGTGCCCGCCCGCTGACCACCGGATCCGGCCGTTCCGGCCCGCCGTGACGGGCCGGTTCGTAGGGTGACGGCATGACCGACACGATCGTGTTCGACCGGCTGTGCAACTTCCGCGACCTCGGCGGCCACCGGACGGCCGACGGCCGCACCCTCCGGCCGGGCCTGCTCTTCCGCTCCGACTCGCTCGGCAAGCTGGACGGCCCGGACCTGGCCCGCCTGGAGGCCCTGGGCGTCCGTACGGTGATCGACCTGCGCTACCCGTGGGAGATCGCCCAGACCGCCCGCGTCCCGGAACTCCCCGGGCTGGCCTTCCACAACCTGTCGATCGAGCACCGCCCGTACGACCAGGCCGCACTCGGCCCCGAGGTCGACCCGGCCGTCTACCTGGCCGAGCGCTACGCCGAGGTCGCCGAGGACGGTGCGGACGAGCTGGCGCAGGTGCTCCGGGTGATCGCGGAGGCCGACGCGCCGCTGGTCTTCCACTGCTACTCGGGCAAGGACCGGACGGGCATCGTCGCGGCCCTGGTGCTGACCCTGCTGGGGGTGCCGGAGGAGGACGTCCTCGCCGACTTCGCCCGGACCGAGGACGCCACGGCCCGGCTGGTCGCCGAGTGGCACACCCGCCACCCGGACCTCACCCTCGTCTGGCCCGGCTACGGCCGCGCCCCCGCCGAGATCATGCGCCGCTTCCTGGCCGGCCTCGCCGACCGCTACGGCTCCGTCCCCGACTACGCCGCCACCCGCCTGAACGCCGACCCCGCCCTCGTCACCGCCCTCCGCACCCGCCTGCTCACGGATTGACGGGTGTGGAACCGGGGGCGCGGGGCACTGGCGATTCAAGGTCGGCGCACCCGGCACATGCGGCCCGCCCCGAAGTGCGCATCCCCCCGCGCCCCCGGCCGCTCCTCACACAGCCGCGCCGCGCAGCCGCTGCACCGCCGGCTCCAGCCCCGACAGGATGGTGTCGAAGCGGCGCGTCCCGGTCGTGGAGTCCACCTGCAGCCGGCTGATCCGCAGCGGGTGGGCGGGCAGCCGGGGCCCGAGCCGGTGGTCGGAGAGGAAGCCGAGCCGGTAGCCCAGCCGCCGCAGGACCGCGTCGGCGCGCGGGTCGTACCCGCCGTCGGGGTAGGCGAAGGCCGTGGGCGCCTCGCCGAGCCACTGGCTGAGCGCCAGGTGGGCGCCGGTGATCTCGGTGTGCACGGTGGAGTCGTCGCAGCGGCCGAGCGAGGGGTGTCCGAGGGTGTGGTTGCCGATCGCGACGTCGGCGTCCCGCAGGGCCCGCAGGTCCTCGGGCCGGAGCTGCTCCTGCCGGGGCGGCCGCCGGTCGGCGCTGACCCGCAGCTCCTGCAGGCAGCGGCGGCGGTCCGGGTCGGGCAGCTCGCGCAGGCGGGCGAGGAGCCGCCCGGGCGGGCCGCCGGGCAGCAGGCGGGCCCGGCCGCCGTGCCGGGCGAGGTAGGCGGCCTCGTGCCACCAGAAGGGCCGGTCGGTGCCGATCAGCTCGGCGATCACGAAGGCGGCGGCCGGGATGCCGCGGGCGGCGAGCATCGGCAGGGCGTGGGTGAACACGGAGCGGTCGGCGTCGTCGAAGGTGATCAGTACGGACCGGGGCGGCAGCGGCCGGCCCTCGGTGACGGCCCGCTCGACGTCGGCGAGCGAGACGGGGTTGGCGAGGCGCCGCATCCGGTCGAGCTGGGCGCCGAAGGACCGGGGGTCGGTGACCCCGTGGTAGGCGAGGACGGCGAGCCGCTGGGCGGCCCGGGCCCGGAAGAGCGCCTGGGCGGGGGTGAGCCGCAGCCAGCTGCCGCGGTCGCGCAGCGGTGCCTTGCCGCGGGCGTGCACCGCCTCGCGCAGGGCGGTGGTGGTCGGCGGGGTGGTGACGGTCGTGGAATCGCTGACGGTCGTGGACTCGGAGTACGGCACGCGGTTCCCCCCTCGGTCGCCGCAGCGCGGCGTGGCGGTACCGTCGGCAGGCGGAGCCCGGCCTCCGACCCCGGGTGCGGCGGCTCCGCCCCCGGTGTGATCCGGTCCGTTGCCGGGGACTCCCTGCCCGGCCGCGGACGGCTCCTGGATCGCTCAATGTAATGGAGACCATCGGGCCCGACGGATGGTTGTACGGCGCTCGGCGAAATTTCGTCCGGCGTGCGCGGGCGCCTTTCCGGGCCTCTCGTGGACACTGGCGGTAGGCCCGTCGCGGGGCGCCCGAGTAGCGTGGAGGACATGGTGCACACGGATCGTCACGATGCGGTGACCCGCTGGGCGCGGATGTGGAGCGGATGCGCGATCGAGCGCCACAAGCTGCTGCTCACGGCGGTCGGTGGGGCCTGCATCGCGGTGGGCATCCTGGTGGCGGTGCTGGTGCCGGACACCGGCGGCCCGGCCTGGGTGATGTCCGTCGCCGGCTGCCTCGCCGCGGGCGTGGTGCTCCTGGCGCGGGTCGCGGTGGCCGTGCTGCGCGGGCCGGCCAGGGTCGGCTGACGCCCCGGTCGGAGCAGCCCGACCGAATTCCGGACGCCGATGTCCGGCGCCCGCGGTGCTTTCCGCGGTATCCCGCCGATTTCCGGCCGAGAACGCCACCGGAATGACCGGACAGGCCGGTTTTCGGCCCACCTGCGCGCTTCTTTCACAATTCTCGGGCAGCAGCCCCACACTTCCCCCTACTGTGGTTCCCGCCCGGGCCTCGACCACCGCCGGGCAGGGGCCGGTCGGACGGCGCCGGGGAGGGCGCCGCGGAGGGGAGAACGATGGGGACGACCGCCGCGCCCGCGGCCGCCGGAGGATTCCGCACCACGCTGAAGCGCGGCCTGGCCCGCGCCGCCGGCTCCGTGCCGGGCGAGGGCGCCACCTACCTCATCTACCACCGGATCGGCGGCGGCACCGCCGACGAGCTGGACGTCGCCACCGCCGACTTCACCGCCCAGCTGGACCTGCTCGCCGACCTGCCGCCCGGCCGGGTGGTCTCCATCGACGAGGCCACCGACCGGCTGGCCGCCGGCCGCCGCACCCCCAGCACCGTGCTCACCTTCGACGACGGCTTCGCCGACGTGTACGAGCGGGCCTGGCCGCTGCTCAAGGAACGCGGCCTGCCCTTCACCGTCTACCTGGCCAGCGGCCACGTCGGCGGGGAGATGCGCTGGGAGGGCTCCACCGCGAAGGGCCCGGCCGCACCCGGCCTCAGCTGGGCGCAGCTGCGCGAGATGGCCGACTCCGGCCTGTGCACCGTCGCCAACCACACCCGCAGCCACGCCCGGCCGGTGCTGCTCACCACGGCCGAACTGGACGGCTGCAACGACGACGTCGAGGAGCGGCTCGGCACCCGGCCGCGGCACTTCGCCTACACCTGGGGCGTGCCCGTGCCGCACATGGCGGTCGCGCTGCGCGCCCGGTTCCGGACGGCCGCCACCGGCGAGGTCGGCCGCAACCTGCCCGGCTCCGACCCGGCCCGGTTCTGCCGGGTGCCCGTCCGCCGCACCGACCCGATCGACTTCTTCCGCGCCAAGCTCTACGGCCGGCTGGTCCCCGAGCGCGCCTACGCCCGGATCGTGGCCGCCGCCAAGGCGGTGGGCGCCCGTGCCTGAGTCCGCCGCCGGCGCCCCGCGTCCCGCACCCCGGCTGCGCGGCCCCGACGGCCGCCCGCTGCGGGTCGCCCACCTGACCACCGTCGACATGAGCCTGCAGCTGCTGCTCGCCACCGAGCTCAAGGTCGACCTGGAGGCCGGCTTCGAGACGTACGGCATCAGCGCACCCGGCCCGTACGTTCCCCAGCTGGAGGCGATCGGCGTGCGGCACGAGCCGCTGCACGCACTGACCCGCGCCTGGCACCCGCGGGCGGACGCCGCCGCCGGGCGGGAGCTGCTGGCGGTGCTGCGCCGGATCGAGCCGGACGTGCTGCACACCCACAACCCGAAGACCGGCGTGCTCGGCCGGGTGCTCGGCAGGCTGGCCCGGGTGCCGGTGGTGGTGAACACCTGCCACGGGCTGTGGGCGCAGGCGCACGACCCGCTGGCGAAGCGCGCCTTCGTGCTCGGCGCGGAGGCCGTCGCGGGCCGCTTCTCGCACGCCGAGCTGTACCAGAACGCCGAGGACCGGCGGACCCTCGCCCGCGCGGTGCCCCGGTACCGCTCACGGGTGGTGGGCAACGGCGTCGACCTCACCCGCTTCACCGCGGACCGCTCGGCCGACCGCGCCCGGCTGCGCGCCGCACTCGGCGTCGCCGACGACGAGCCGCTGGTCGGCGGGGTCGGCCGGCAGGTCGCCGAGAAGGGCATCCGGGAGTTCGCGGAGGCGGCTCGGGCACTCGCCGGCAAGGCCCGCTTCGTCTGGATCGGCCCGCCCGACCCGGACAAGCCGGACGCGCTGGACGGCGCCGAGAGCGGCATCGACTTCCTCGGCGCCCGCTCCGACATGCCGGAGCTGTACGCGGCACTGGACGTCTTCGTCCTGCCGTCCCACCGCGAGGGCTTCTCGCGCTCCGCCATGGAGGCCGCGGCCGGCGGCCTGCCGATGGTGCTGAGCGACATCCGCGGCTGCCGGGAGATCGGCACCGACGGCGAGCACCTGCTGCTCGCACCGCCCGGGGACGCCCGGGCGCTCACCACCGCGCTGGACCGGCTCCTCACCGGGCCGGACCTGCGCGCGCGGCTCGGAGCGGCGGCCCGCGCGCGGGCGCTCGCCGAGTTCGACCAGCGTGCGGTGGCCCGGGTCTCGCTGGAGACCTACGCGGCCGTGGCCAGGGTCAGGGGTCTGCCCTGGACGGTCGGCTGAGGGCCCGTCCACACCACCACACCCGTTGGGGGGAGAGCATGCAGCCCGTTGGGGGAGGTATCAGGCGCGGCGGCGATCTGCTGATCGCCGCGGCTGCGGGGATCGTCGCGGTCCCGCTCGGCCTGCTGATCGTCGTGCTGATCCGCTGCACCATGGGGGGCCCGGTGCTGTTCCGGCAGACCCGCACCGGACGGCACGGCAAGGAGTTCGACATCCTGAAGTTCCGCACCATGCGGGAGAAACGTTACGCCGACGAGCCGGACGCTCCACGGATCACCCGGCTCGGCACCTTCCTGCGCACCACCAGCCTCGACGAACTGCCCCAGTTGTGGAACGTCGCCCGTGGGGAGATGGGCGTCATCGGCCCCCGGCCGACCCTGCCGGAACAGGTCGTCCACTACACCGACCGCCAGCGCGGCCGACTCGCCGTCCGCCCCGGCCTCACCGGCTGGGCCCAGGTCCGGGGCCGCAACTCGATCACCTGGCCGGAGCGGATCGAACTCGACCTCTGGTACGTCGAGCACCGCTCGCTCCTGCTCGACCTGCGCATCCTGCTGCTGACGGTCAAGGTGCTGCTCCGGCCCGCCGGCATCACCGCGGCGGGCGGCGTCAACCCCGGCTTCCCCGTCCCGGCCGAGCCGCCGGTGCGGGTGGTCGTCCCGCTGATCGCCCCGCGGGAGGCCGAGGAGGCCGCCCCGTCCGCCGTCTCACCCGCCGCCGCAGGCCGATGATGGAGCCATGACCGAAGCCCAGCTGTGGATCGCCGGCGCCGGGGGCGTCGGCCGCGAGGCACTCGACACCGCACTCGCGGCCGGCGTCCCGGTGGCCGGCTTCCTCGACGACCGGGCCCGCGGCACCGAGGTCCGCGGACTCAAGGTGCTCGCCCCCGAGGACCTGCCGCCCGGCAGCCACTACCTGGTCGGCATCGCCGACCCGCACGTCCGGCTGCGCCTCGCCGCCCTGCTGGACGCGGCCGGCGGCGAGCCCACCGTGCTCGTCCACCCGCGGGCGCTGATCGCCCTGGAGACCGAACTCGCCCCCGGCTGCCTGGTGATGGGCGGCGCGTACGTCTCCAGCGGCGTCCGGCTCGGCGCGCACAGTCAGGTGCACTACAACGCCACCGTCGGCCACGACGCGGTGCTGGGGGAGCGGGTCACCGTCTACCCCGGCGGCAACGTCTCCGGGTCCGTCCGGCTCGCCGACGGCGCCACCGTCGGCTCCAACGCCGTGGTGCTGCAGGGCCGGACGGTCGGCGAGGACGCCTTCGTCGGCGCGGCCGCCGTGGTCACCCGGGACGTCCCGCCCGGCACCGTCGTGGTCGGCTCCCCGGCCCGGCCGCTGCCGCGCCCCGCCGGGGGCTGACTCCGGCAGGCGAAGGCCCGGCCGGGCCCGGCGGGTTAGGGTCGGGCCATGGCCATTCCGAGCTTCCTCGCCGATCTCCGTGCCCTCGTCGGCACCCGCCCGCTCTGGCTCTCCGGCGTCGCCGCCGTGATCGTCGACGGGCAGGGCCGCGTCCTGCTCAACCGCCGCAGCGACAACGGCCGGTGGGCACTGATCGGCGGCATCCTCGACCCGGGCGAGCAGCCCGCCGAGGGCCTCGCCCGGGAGGTGCTGGAGGAGACCGGGGTGAGCGTCGAGCCCGAGCGGCTCACCTCGGTGACCGTCTCCCCGCTGCTGGAGTACCCCAACGGCGACCGGGCCCAGTACCTCGACCTCACCTTCCGCTGCCGGCTGCTGGCCGGCGAGGCGCGGGTGAACGACGACGAGTCGCTGGAGGTCGGCTGGTTCGCCCCGGACGCGCTGCCGCCGCTCGACGACTACGCCCGGCACCGGCTGGCGCTCGCCCTGGCCGGCGCCGAGCACACCGTCTTCTCCTTCGAGCCGCAGGTCAGCGGGAGCTGAACCACTCCGCGGTGCGCTCCAGGCCCTCCCGCAGCGGCACCGCCCGGACGTCCGGGAACAGCTCGCGCAGCCGCCCGTTGTCGGCCTGCGAGTCCCGGACGTCCCCGGCCCGCGGCTCGGTGTGCTCGGTCTCCAGCGGCCGGCCGAGCACCGAGCCCAGCTCGCCGACCAGCTCCATCAGCGTCGTCCGGGTGCCGAACGCCAGGTTCACCGGGTCCGGGTGGACGACCCGGCGCAGCACCGCCTCGGTGAGCACCTGGGCGACCGTCCCGACGTAGGTGAAGTCCCGGCTCTGCCCGCCGTCCCCGTGCACCGTCAGCGGACGGCCGGCCAGCGCCGCGTCCAGGAAGGCCGGCACCACCGCGGCGTACGCGTGCCCGGCGGGCTGCAGCGGGCCGAAGACGTTGAAGAAGCGCAGCGGCAGCACACCCAGCCCGTAGCAGTGGTGGTAGGCCGCCAGGTACGCCTCGGTGGCCAGCTTGCTCACCGCGTACGGGCTCATCGGTGCGGTGCGCATGGTCTCGCGCTTGGGCAGCTCCCGGTTGGCCCCGTACACCGAGGAGGAGGACGCCGCCGCCACGTACAGCCCGCCGGCGCGGCGGGCGGCCTCCAGCACCTCCAGGGTGCCGGTGGCGTTGGCGTGGTGGCTGGCCAGCGGGTCCTTCACCGAGCGGGGCACCGAGGGCAGCGCGGCCAGGTGCACCACGGCGTCGGCGCCCGCGAAGGCCTCGTCCAGCAGCGCCGCGTCCAGGACCGTGCCCTGGTGCAGCGTCACGCCGAGGCCGTCCAGGTTCGCCTTGTCGCCGGTGGACAGGTCGTCCACCACCCGGACCTCCGCGACCTCCGGGCGGGCCAGCAGCTCCCGGACGAGGTTGGCGCCGATGAAGCCGGCTCCGCCGGTGACGACCACGCGCATGCTGGGACTCCCCCCGTTCGGCCGGAGCCTCTCCCCGCCCCGCGCTCCCGGCCGATGCTAGCGGCGCGCCGAGCCGCCGGGAGGGCGTTCCGTCACAAATGGGGCCGACCGGTCTTGTGCTGCCGGTACGTCTCCTCGGCCGCGTCCAGCACGGCCGCCAGGTCGCCCCCGGCCGTCGCGGTGACCACGGCCGCCACCGCGCCCTCCACGAACGGTGCGTCGGCGAACCGCACCGGGAAGGGCAGCCCGTGCTCGTCCGCGTCGGCCAGCAGCGCCAGCACCGTGGTGACCGCGCTGCCCAGGTCGGAGAGGACGGCCACCCCGTGCCCCTGGTCGACCCGCCGGGCGGCGGCCACCACCAGGACGGCGCTGGTGCCGAGGCCGTCGTCCGGGGTGCCGCCGGTCGCCGACACCGGCGCCGGGTCGTCGCTGCCGGACAGCGTCAGCGCGAGCCGGCGCACCGCCAGCGCCAGCTCCTGGCTGTGCGAGACCAGCACCACCCCCACCCGGCCGTGCCCCGACGGCCGGGTCGGCCGGGGCACCGGCGCCGGCCGGGTCGGGCTCGCCGACCCGGCGCCCGGGGCTGACGGGGCGTCGGAGATCGGGATCACATCGGCGCGCGTGCCGGCCCGGCGGTCCATCGGCTGCTCCCTGGAGGCTGAACGATCGTGCGGGCACCACTCTCGCAGCCCCGTGCCGCCGGACGGGCCAATGGCGGCCGTGTCTACCACAGCCGGCCGCCGCCCGGCGGACGATCCGCCGCATCGCCCGCCCGCGGACCGAAGTCGCCCCGCCGCCGACCGGCCGCTGGCTACATTGGAGCCCGGACGACAGCGGAAGGAGCAGGGGATGGCGACCGACACGGTGACCGGCGCGGGGCGCATGCCGAAGCCGAGACTCGACCTCGGCGGGGCGGAGTGGCTCTCCAGCAGCCAGGGCGTCGGAGACGTCCAGATCGCCTTCGTCGACGGCTTCATCGCGATGCGGGACGGACGCAACCCGGACGGGCCCGCCCTGGTCTTCACCCCGGCCGAGTGGCGGGCCTTCGTGCTCGGCGCCCGGGACGGCGAGTTCGACCTCACCTGACGGCGGCGCCCGGCGGACCTCCGGCTGAACCCCCGGTGACGGCACGGAGGTCACAAATGAATTCTGATGGTCCGAAACTCGTTGACTGCTGGACAAGCGGCAGCCCACAGTATGGAGCAGGCAGACGCCGTGCCGACCGCCCCCACGCGGTCGAGCACGGCGCCCGCTGTGCTGCCCGTCACCGGCGCCGGCGACGAGCTCCTCCCGAGGTGTCCCCGCACGCACCGGAGTGCGTTCGGCCACCCGGGCCCGTGAAGGGCCGGTCGTCGCCGGGAGGAAGGCACCGTGCCGAGAGCTACTCAGCGCGGTACCGAAGTGTCCGGGTCATCCGCACGCCCCCACGCGGCGGTGTCCCGGACAGGTCCGCGAGTGCGACGGGCCGGGGCCCCGCGAACCTGGCTTGTGGAGTTGTCGTTCGTCGTTCTCCGCCGTCCGGCCCGCCACCCTGGCGGGCAGCGGGACGGCGACGGTGGATCAGGTCTGTTCGCACGACGACGTGCTGAGCGAGGGAAGCGCGACACGGCACGCCTGAACACGCCGCCCCCCGGTGGGACGAACCCACAGCGGCTGTCGTGCTGAACCGAACGTAGCCCGGACGGTTGCTCAGAGTCAACATTGGTCTCTGAGCGTCGATGCCCGGCCGGTCACCGCCGTGCGCCCGCGTGCGCCGGGGCACCCGTGCGCGGGCCGCGCGGCCCCCGACCCGTACGATGGTGTCATGTCATTCCTCCGCCGTCGCTCCGGCTCGCCCGCAGGTCCGGACTTCGACGTGCTCGCGATGGATCCGGGCGACTGGCCCGGCCACTTCGGGGCCATGACGATGAACGCCCAGGACGGCTCGTGCCAGGGGATCTTCCTGCGCTACGACCTCTTCGGCGGCCGGGGGCCGGCCATGTTCATCGGCAACCTGCCGGACGGCTCGCCCGCCCGCGAGCCCGAGGACGGCGTGCCCTTCGAGGTCCGCCAGCTGCTCGCCGCCCTCGAGAACGACGAGCCGGTGGACTTCGTCTCCGCCGAGGACTTCCCGGTGATGCTCGGCGACGACCTGCTGATCGTGAAGAAGGTCAAGGTCTCCGAGGAGCGGGTGTTCTGCTCCCAGTTCGGCCGCAGCGACGGCGTGCTGGTCACCATCGCCTCCTGGGACCGCCCGATCGCCGACGACCTCTACCAGCTGCTCAAGCCGCTGCCGGCGGAGATGTTCCAGCAGGGCTGATACCGACCGGTACGGACGCGCTTGACGGTGGCGATCAACGCTTCGTACAGTCGCCGGCATGTCGTGCCGCCCTCCGCTGCTCACCCGCCGCAGGCACCTCGACCTCCGGCGCGACGCGGGCGGGAGCTGTCCGGGCAGATGACCGGGGCCCAGGCCCCCGTCCCCGCGGCACCGGGCCGCCGCCAGGCGCCCGCACCCACCGGACCGCCGGCCCAGCGCCCGCGGACGGCCCGGACGGTGCCGCCCCGCAGCCCGCGTCCCGCCGCAGCCCGGAGGCCCCCGACATGACCCCCGCCACCGCCCCGCCCCACGAGCGCACCGCCGTCACCGACGCCCTCGCCCGCCTGCCCCGCGTCGCCGACCTGCTCGCCGCCCGCGCGGAGGAGCACGACCGCGACGGCACCTTCCCCTACCAGGGCGTCGAAGCCGTCCACGAGGCCGGACTGCTCACCCTCACCGTGGCCCACCGGCACGGCGGCGCCGGCGCCGGACTCGCCGACACCGTCCGCGCGCTCGCCGGACTCGGCCGCGGCGACGCCTCCGTCGCCGTCCTCGCCGCCCACACCCTGCTGCTCCACGCCGAACAGGCCCGCGCCGGGCTGTGGCCGGCCGCCGCCTACCGCAGGGTGCTCACCGAGTCCCGCCGCGGACCGGCCCTGCTCGGCACGCTCCGCGGCGAGCCCGGCGCACCCGCCACGGTGGCCCACTGGGACGGCGAGGCCTGGGAGTTGACGGGCCGGAAGCACGACTGCAGCGGCGCCGAGGCGCTCGCCTGGATGGCCGTGCCCGCCCGCACCGACGAGGCCGTGCCCCGGACGGGCCTGTTCCTCGTCCGCGGCGACAGCCCCGGCCTGGAGATCGACCCGGTCTGGGACCAGCTCGGCCTGCGCGCCAGCGCCGGCCACGACATCGTCCTCGACCGGGTGCGGGTCGCCCCCGAACTCGCCGTCCGGCTCACCGCCCCCGGCCGCGACACCCCGGAGCAGCAGGCCGCCGCCGGCACCGCCCGGGCCTGGCACGACCTCGCGCTGTCCGCCGTCCACCTCGGCACCGCCCGCGCCGCCCAGGACTGGCTGGTCCGCTTCCTGCGCCAGCGCACCCCGGCCAACCTCACCGAACCGCTCGCCACCCTGCCGCGCTACCGCTCCGCACTCGGCGAGATCGAGGCCGCCCTGATCGGCGCCGAGGAGGCCCTCGACGCGGTCGCCGCCGCCGTGGACTTCGCCAAGGGCGGGGCGGCCGCCCGCCGCGCCGCCGCCCCACTGCTCGCCCCCCGGGCCGCCGACACCGCCGGCC
>NZ_BAAALD010000037.1:63248-71592 GCF_039528095.1 Kitasatospora arboriphila | reverse complement strand
GCAGCCGAGGCGGGAGCCCCCGCCTACGGGGGCGGGCGCTGCGGCAGCATTGGGCCCGCCGGCTGCGGGGCCGCGGCCTGCGGCGGGGCGGCCGGCTGCGGCTGGAACGGCTGGGCGGGCGGGGCCGCGGGGCGCTGCGGCGCACCCCAGCCACCGCCACCACCGCCGGCCTGCGGCGCCGCGGGCGCACCTGCGCCGCCGGCCCCGCCGGACGGGTCCACGATGCACTCGACCCGCCAGTCCACCTGGAGGGCGTCGGCCAGTGCCTGGCGGAGCACCTCGTCGCTGTTGCTGCCCACGAAGCTGTCCCGGGCACCGGCATTGATGAACGAGACCTGCAGCACCTTGCCGTCGAAACCGGCCACCTGGCCGTTCTGGCTGAGCAGGATCCAGGTGAAGCGGCGCCGGTTCTTCACCGCGTCCAGGATCTGCGGCCACATCTGCCGGATCTGGGCGGCGCCCTGCTGTGCGGCGGCCGACGGCTGGCTGCCGGACGCCGCGGCGGGGGCTGCCGGGGCCGGTACCTGGGCCGGCGGAGCCGCCGGCGGGGTCGGGGCCGCGGCGGATGCCTGCGGAGGTGCGGACGGCTGCGGGGCCGGCGCGGGCGCCTGGACCGGGGCCTGCCCGGAGGCCGGGAAGCTGCGCGGGATCGGCCAGGCGCCGGGCGCCGGGGCGCCCGCCGCGGGGGCGGCAGCGACCGGGGCGGCCTGGGGCGGAGCGGCCGGGGCCTGGGCTGCCGGCTGCTGGGCGGCGAACTGCGGCACCGCGGGCGCGGCCGGCAGGTCCGGCACGGCCGCCGGCAGACCGGGCATCGGCCCTGCGGGCATCTGCAGGCCGCCCGCGGGGAAGCCGCCGGCCGAGGCGCGCCGCTCCAGCTTGTCCAGCCGGGCCTGCAGCGACAGCTCGTCGCTGTACGCGCCGGGCAGCATCACCCGGGCGCAGATCAGCTCCAGCTGGAGGCGGGGGGCGGCGTTGCCGCGCATCGCGGTGAGGCCGGTGTTGACGATGTCGGCGGCGCGGCTGAGCTCGGCCGCACCGAAGCGGTCCGCCTGCGCCTGCATGACGGCGATCCGGTCGGCCGGGGCGTCGATCAGGCCCTTCTCGCCGGCGTCCGGCACTGTGGCGAGGATCACCAGGTCGCGCAGCCGCTCCAGCAGGTCCGTCACGAACCGGCGGGGGTCGTGGCCGCCCTCGACGACCTGGTCGACCACCTGGAAGACCGTCGCGCCGTCGTGCGCCGCGAAGGCGTCCACGACCTCGTCGAGCAGCGCGGAGTCGGTGTAGCCGAGCAGGGCGGTGGCCATCTGGTACGTCACACCGGCCTCGCCGGCACCGGCCAGCAGCTGGTCCATCACCGACATCGAGTCGCGGACGGAGCCGGCGCCGGCCCGGACGACCAGCGGGAAGACCGCGTCCTCGACCTGGATGCCCTCGCGGCCGCAGACCTCGACCAGGTAGTCCCGCAGGGTGCCGGGCGGCACCAGGCGGAACGGGTAGTGGTGGGTGCGGGACCGGATCGTCCCGATCACCTTCTCCGGCTCGGTGGTCGCGAAGATGAACTTGAGGTGCTCCGGCGGCTCCTCCACGACCTTCAGCAGGGCGTTGAAGCCGGCCGAGGTCACCATGTGCGCCTCGTCCAGGATGAAGATCTTGTACCGGCTGTGCACCGGCGCGAAGAAGGCCCGCTCGCGCAGCTCGCGTGCGTCGTCGACGCCACCGTGCGAGGCGGCGTCGATCTCGATCACGTCGATCGAGCCGGGGCCGCCGGTCGCCAGGTCGCGGCAGGACTGGCACTCGCCGCAGGGCGTGGGCGTCGGGCCCTGCTCGCAGTTCAGGCAGCGCGCCAGGATGCGGGCGCTGGTCGTCTTGCCGCAGCCGCGCGGCCCGCTGAACAGGTACGCGTGGTTGACCCGGTTGTTGCGCAGGGCCTGCTGGAGCGGGGCGGTCACGTGCTCCTGCCCGATGACCTCCGCGAAGGTCTCGGGGCGGTAGCGGCGGTACAGGGCTAGGGACACGCCACCGACGATATCGGGACGGGCCGACAAACGCGGCCTCCCTCGGCGCGCCCGGGGCCGCCCGCAAACGCAAGGACCCCTCGTGCACCCGCCAGAGCCCTCCTACCCTTGCTGCCTTCCGGCCCTGGGGGGGTTCAGAGAGATGACGCCACACGAGGGGCTGCCCCAAGAGTAGCGGATCGCGAGCCCCGGGTGGTCCACCCCGGCCGGTCTGAGATCCGCAGGCACCCGCGCACGACCACCTGCGGGATAGCGGTTCGCGAGCACCCCTCGACATGTACTAAGCTCTCCCACGGAGGATTCGCCTAGAGGCCTAGGGCGCACGCTTGGAAAGCGTGTTGGGGGCAACCCCTCACGAGTTCGAATCTCGTATCCTCCGCCTCCGCCCGCCAGGGCGAACGAAAGGCCCCGACCGGTTTCCGGTCGGGGCCTTCTTCGTGTCGTGGTCTCAGTTCCGGTCCCAGTTCGCCGGCACGGCGTGAACTGCTCCGGTTCCTCCGGTGACGCCGAAGCCCCGGAGAACCCGACCGCGGCCACGCACGTGCGGGCCGAACTCCCCGTGCTCCCGGACAGTCGCCGTCGTCGCCGCGAAGCCCCGCCGCCCCGGCGACGGGCGGCAACCTCCGTGGCCCCGGAGCCGCGGCTCCGACTGAGGCGGCGGCTCAGGCAGCCGTGACCGCGAGGAGGCTGGTGACGTGGTCGGCCCGGAGGACTCCGAGGATGCGGCCGTCCTCGTCGACGACGGGCCAGACCACCAGGTGTTTGATCCGCATGGCGATCGCGGCCAGGGCCAGCCCCATGGTCGGCCAGGCGAACGGGCCGCGCTGGTGGGAGGTGGCGCTGATCGCGGTTCGCTCGGCGGACCGGGAACGGGCCAGGAACGGGCGGAGCCCGGCGCGGGTGACCAGCCCCTCGCACCGGCCGAAGTGGTCGCGGACGAGCAGGAACTCGACGTCGGCGGCGCGGAGTATGTCGTCGGCCTGGTCGACGGTGCTGTCGTCGGCTATCCGGTAGTCGCAGGGGTCCATGGCGTCGGCGACCGTGAGGCCGTGGCCGGGCCGGGCGGACCGGGGCGAGTGAGTGGTCCGGGCGAACTGGGGCGAGTGAGTGGTCACGGCGTCCACCGTTCCCGTCTCCGGCTGCCCGCCGCAGCGGGGTCTGCCGGTCTGTCCTCCACCCAGAACGAAGCCGGAACGGGGACCGGGATGCGTGATGCCCTGGATGCCTTCGAGGCTACTCCCGCGGTGGGCCGCCCGGGAGGGTACGACGGAGTAGCGTGGAAGGCAACCGAGGACATTCCGCACACCGGCATCAGCGTCGACGTCGCCCTGGGTCATAACGGGTCCCTCGCGGACCGGACGGGCGGCCTCGCATGATGCCGATTCCTCTCCCCAGCTTTTCCGCTTCCAGGCCGTGGACGGTACCCGGCGCCCCGCTGCTGCCCCGCCTGGAACTCGAGCCGACGATGTCGCGGGAGGGCGTCTTCGACGGCGCCTGGTGGCCCCGCTCGAACCACGTCCGCGTCGAACTGCCGGACCTGATCACCGCGCTCGGCGCCCACTTCGGACGCATCGTCCGGGTCGGCCTCGACACTTCCGCCTGGGACGGCGTCCCCGGGGCCGTCGCAGCGAACGGGCTGACGATCAAGATCAACCGGATCACCAGCAGCGAGGCGACGATCAGCATCACCAGGGGCTTCCAGGACCACTTCCTGCTGCTGGTGGTCCCGCCCGGCACCGCCCCGGCAGCGGCCGCCTCGGCCATGGCCGGCGCCTCGGTGACCGGAAACCACACCCCGGCGGCAGAACTACTGCTCGGCTGAGCGGCCCGGACAGACGCCGGCACCACCGTGCGTCGGACCGCTCCGGGTCGGCGCGGCGGGGAGGGGCGACGCCGGTCGCTTGCGCCGGCCCTCCGGTGTCGCTTGTGCCGGGCCTCCGGCGTGAACCGGCCGTCGTCGCTCGTCCGGGCAGGCGGCCGTACCGGGGTCAGCCGATGATGGATCCGAGGGGCGCGAGACTTTCGAGGCGGCGTATGGCTGTATGGCATGTCCGGGACTTCACGCCGGACGACCTCGAAGCGGTGGTCCGGCTCGACGCCGAGAGCACCACCACGGACCGTGCCGCCGTCTTCCGGCTCTCCGACGTGGTCGCCGCTCTGCAGGCACGGAATCCGAGCGTCGTGGTGATGGCCGACGGACGTCTCGTGGGCGCGGCGGTGGGCCGGGTGGACGGGGACCGGGCATGGGTGCTGCGCATCGCCCTGCACCCCGCCTGGCGGAACCTGGGCATCGGTTCCGCCTTGCTGTCGGCGTTGGAGCGCCGTCTGCGGGACGCCGGTGCCAGGATCGTCGCGGCGCTGCTGCCCGACGAGGAGACCGGAGCCACCGCCCTGGCCAACTCCGGATTCCACCCCCACCGAGGGCTCACGTACTTCGAGAAGCCCGAGGTCGTGAGTGCTCAGGGCGCGACGGTCCTGGCGCTGCTCGGCGCGGTCATGCCCGAAGCCGGTCTCTGGGAGCGGCTCACCGGCATGGCCGACGAGAAGCGGCTCATCGAACGTCGTCTGGTGCTGCCCCTGGCGAATCCCGAGCTGGCGGACGCCCACGGGGTGGAACCACCCCGCGCGGTGGTGCTGTTCGGTCCGCCGGGCACGGGCAAGAGCACGTTCGCCAAGGCCGTGGCCGGCCGGCTCGGCTGGCCGTTCGTCGAGCTCTTCCCCTCCCGGCTCGCGGCCGAGGACGGGCTGGCCAGCGGACTCGGCCGCCGCTTCGAGGAGGTGGCGCAGCTCGACCACGTGCTGCTCTTCATCGACGAGGTCGAGGAGGTCGCCGGTACACGCAGCCTCGCCGCCCCCGCGTCGGTCGGCGTGGTCAACGAACTCCTCAAGTCGATCGTGCGGTTCCGTGACCGCGACGGCCGGCTGCTCGTCTGCGCCACCAACTCGGTGACCGCCCTGGACCCGGCGTTCCTGCGTCACGGCCGGTTCGACTACGTCCTTCCGGTCGGGCCACCCGACTCCGTGGCCCGCGACGTGCTGTGGGCCGGCTACACGGCGAAGACGGGTACCGCCGCCGACACCGCGGTCCTCGCCGGGGCCAGCGAGGGCTTCACTCCCGCCGACATCAGGCAGGTCGCCATGGCGGTCGCCCAGAGCGTGTTCGAGCGCACGCTCGACACCGGGGAGCGGACCCAGCCCAGTACCCAGGACTACCTGGAGGCCATCCACCGCACCCGTCCGACCGTTTCCGACACGATGGCCCAGGAGTTCGCCGACCAGGCAATCCGCTACGGGCGCGTCTGACGGCGCCCTCGCCGTTGCAGGGTGTCCGCCCGGAGGTGCCGGGCATCGAACCGACCACCGCGACCATGCCGGGTTCGGACCGGGCCGAGAATGGCCTGGACATCACCGAAGGCACCTCGCATGCCGGCACCGGACACCGGCGTCGTCTCCGGCGAACGGCAATGCCGGTCCCGGCCCCGCGGGCCGGGTGTGCCACTCGCGATGACCGTGCGACCCCGGCCTGGCGTCGGCCGGCGATCCCGCGTCGGACAACGGCGGGACGGGCGGGGCCGACCGGTGGATCCGCCCGGCCACCGCCGAGCAGCCCGGGCAGCCGTCACCAGGGCCCGCGCTACGCCCGGAACGGGTCGCCGTCAGTGCCGTCAGTACTCGGCGCCGCTTCGCAGGTAGTTGCCCACGACCTGGAGCCACGCCCCGGGCCGAAACAGACCTCGATCCGGTACGGCGTGTCCTCGAAGACCCGCAGGACGCGCAGCGCACCACTTGGATGCAGGTCGTACTCGAAGGTGACGCCGTCCGCGCCGTCCTCGTACTGCAGGTCCAGCGGCCCCTTCGACGGCTCCGCCGGCGCCCGGGCGTCGACCGAGAGTTTCACGTAGACGGACATCGCTCCGCCCCGCCTTTCCTGTTCGCCCGAGGAACCCGGCCCGTGTGGCCACCCCTCAGGACGCTTCACCCGGCGCCTCGGAGCCGCTGCCGGTGGTGACGAGGATCTGCTGTGCCGAGTCGCTCCCGCCGGCCTCGACCGCGCGGGCCATCGCGGCCAGCGCCGCCTCCCGGCTCGTCTGCGGGGGGACGACGAGCAGGCTGAAGTGGTCCTGGTCGCCCCGAGTGACGATCACCGTGTCGTCGCCGACCGGATACCGGTCGATGTGCACCGACCGGCCGTCGACGAGCAGCCGGGCCGGTACGTCGTCCCAAGCCTCCGCGTCCAGCCCGACGCTCGCCACGGGGCCGATGTGTTCGGTCAACGCCCTGACCAGACCAGGAAGTTCGGAACCGGCGTCCCGTGAACGCGGCCACCACGCGCCGTCCAGCACACCCTCGCGGGACCGGGTGGTCTCCAGGCGCAACAGGGCCGTCCCCGGCTTCACGGCCTGCCGGAACCGGTCCGGCAGGAACCCGTGGCGCGAAGCGCCGACTTCGTCCGACATGGCTCGCCCCTGTCCGCGGGCACGGGCCGCGCCCGCCGAGCGAGGGCGGCCTCCGGGGAACGGCCGGATCGGGCCGCTCCGACATCCCCACGGTACTCCGCCCCTGCCGCGCCGACCCGGAGGGTGACGAAAGCCTTGGTCGGGGCCGGTCCGTCAGCGCCACTCGATCAGGAAGAGGGTGGCGTCATCGCTCGTGCGACCGCCCCGCTTCTCCTTCAGGACGCGGGAGAGAGCGCACCACGGCCCGCACCCCGGCCCGCGGGCACTCGACGCGGTCGACCCCCGCAGCGCGCCGACGGCCGGTGGGGCGACCAGCCGGGGCGGCAGCCCGTGGGACCGATCGAGCGGCGCCCCCCCCGGCAGGCGTTCGCCGTGCCCCTCCGGCCGATCCCGTCCCGCTGCGCCGGCCCGCTGCTCACCGCTCATCCCTCACTCACCGCCCGGCTCTCCGGTACCGCCGCCGGGCCGGGCGGAGGAAAGCCTTCGCCGCACTGCAGCTTCGGTTGCATTCAGCTCGGCCCATTGCCGTTCGGAGCCGTGGAGGCACGGCGGTGCCCCTGGGCGGTGGGCCGCCTGCGGGTGCGGGTGGAGGCAGGCCTGACCAGGTAGCCGGCGAGGGCGGCGGTGGCGATCAGGGCGAGGGTCGCGGCGGTGAGGGAGGCCCAGGGGACGACGAGGGCGGTGCCCTTCGGCCAGAGCTGGGCTCCGGCGAGGACGAAGCCGGTGAGGAGTCCGCAGCCGAGCGAGAGCGAGGTGATCACCGCCGACTGCGTCGCGGACACCAGCCGCTGGGTGCGGCCGCCGAAGCCGATGACGTGGAGCAGCCGCAGTCGGGGCCGCAGTTCCTGGGCGGAGGCGGAGACCGCGAGCAGGGTCGCGGCCAGGACGGTGGTGCCCGCGATCGCCATCATGACGTTCCACCGGGCGGGGACGGGCTGGGTGCGGGGCCGCTCGACCCGCAGGGCGGTGGCGGGGATGCCGAGGGGTTCGAGGGCGGTGCCGAGCCGGTCCTCGATGCCCGCGGGCAGCGCGTCGTCGGGGGTGGCGAGGTAGGTCGTGGTGACGGGGAACAGGCCGAGGCCGCGGGCGGCGGCGCCGGTGAGCACGCCGGTGGCCCGGTTCCGCGTGGTCCGGTCCACGGGGTCGCCGGGGCGGGCCGCGGCGGTGAGCGGCGGCCGGCCCGCGGTGCCCGGCGTCGGTTCGAAGGCGAGCGCGGCGTTCCCGCCGCGGACGAAGGCGGGGTCGAACACCACGATCTCGCCCGCCGCCAGGGCGGCCGCCTCGTCGGCCGTCCGGTCCCGCTGGGTGAGCGCGCGGAAGTCCTCCTCCGTCTCGACGATCTGCAGGGTGCCGTGGGGGTTGGCGGCCTGGGGCGTCCGTGCGAGGAGGGCGACCTTCGGCAGTGCGAGCCGTGACGGGGCGTCGGCGGCGGGGCGGTCCGCGGCGTACACGCCCCGGACCGGGACGACGGAGGCCCGCAGGCCGAGGACCCGGCGCACCGCGGCCTCGACGGCGGCGGACGGCGGTGCGTCCCGCAGCACCACTTCGATCTGGCCGGGGTGCCGCGAGCCGGCGTGTTCGCGGGCGTCCCGGGCCGCGTTGCTGCCGACGAAGACGGCGGTGGAGGCGGCGAAGGCGACGGTGACCACGCCGAGGACGACGGCCGCGGCGGGGCGGCGCCGGTCCCTGGCGAGGTCGCGGAGGCCGAACCGCGGTCCCGGCCCGAGCCCGCGGGCGGCCCGGCCGAGCAGCAGCAGGAGGTCGGGGACCACCAGCACGGTGGCCACGAGGAGGGCGGTGCCGCCGACCACTCCGGGGGTGCTCGACCCGGAGGCGGCCCCGAGGGCGACGGGGGGGGGGGGCCGGCCCGCG
>NZ_BAAALD010000037.1:25640-63238 GCF_039528095.1 Kitasatospora arboriphila | reverse complement strand
AGGCGGCCCCGAGGGGGACGGCGGCGACCGCCAGCACGCCGCAGGCCGCTGCCGCCCGCCGCCGGTGCCGTCCGGTGGTGTCGGTGGGGACGCGGCTCAGCCGCCGGCGGACGGTGTGCCCGGCGGCGAGCCGTGCGGGCAGCCAGACGGCGAGGGCGCCGCAGAGCACGGTCGCGGCCAGCAGGACCGGCGGACGCGGGGACGCGAGGTCGACCGGCGCGAGGTCGCGGTGGACGACGGCCCGGACGGCCGGCCGGACGGCCGCGCCGAGGGCCGTTCCGAGGAGCACGCCGGCGGTTCCGCCGACGGCGGCGGCGAGCAGACCGGCGGCCCGGGCCAGCCGGACGAGCCGCGCGCCGTCGAACCCGACGGCGGACAGCAGGCCGAACTGCCGCTGCAGGCGGCGCATCCGGATGCCGAAGGCCGCGGCCGATCCGGCGAGCACGAGGAGCAGGCCGGGGAGGGCGACGAGTCCGGGCTGGGCCGCGAGCAGGGTCCGGGCGGCCGCGGCGACCTGCGGCCTCGTCCGGACGGCGAGGTGGAGCCGTGCGGCCTGCGGGCCGATCCGGCCCGCCGCGGCGGGGCCGGTCACCAGCCAGCCGCGGGTGACGCCCGATTCGGCCGCACGGTCAGGGTCGGACCACCGCTCGAACAGGCCGGGTCCGCCGGCCACGAACTCGGCGTCGTGGGCGGTCGGGTCCTCGACCAGGCCGACGACCACGGCCGGGGTGTCCGACCCGCTGAACCGCAGGGTGCCGCCGAGGGCCAGGTGGCGCGCGGCGGCGAGGTGTTCGGAGACGGCGGCCTCGCCGGGGCCGGCGGGCGGTCGCCCGGCCTTCGTCCGCAGCCAGCCGCGGGTCGCCGCCGCCGTCCAGTCGCTCTCCCGGTAGGCGGCGTACCGGGTGAGGCCGCCGACGACGACGGGGACCTCGGGCGCCTTGTAGTAGGGGACGGCCGCGGTGCCGGCGGGCAGGGGCCCGATCACGGCGGACAGGTCGGCGGGGGCCGGGCCCGGCTCGATCCGGTCGATCTGGAGGTCGGCGCGGGCCATCGCGGCGGTCGCGAGCTGCTGCGGCGACAGGTTGAGCGTGTCCACCACGGAGGCGGCGGCGGTGGCGAGCAGCACGGGGACGGCGAAGATCAGCAGCAGCATGGCGCGGCGGCGGCCCGTGCCGATCACGGTCGACCAGGCGATCCGGAGGTCGACCGGGAGGTGCCGGTGGATCATCGGACGTCCTCGCGGGCTGTGCGCGGGGCCCGTTCCTCGATCCGGTCGAGCGTGCCGTCCCGCAGGTGCACGACGCGGTCCGCGAAGTCGGCGTTGGCCGGGTTGTGCGTGCTGAGCAGCACGGTGGTGCCGTTGTCGCAGAGCTGCCGCAGGAGTTCCATGATCTCGGCGCCGGTGTCCGAGTCCAGGGATCCGGTGGGCTCGTCCGCGAGGACGAGGCGCCGGTCCCCGACGACGGCGCGGGCGATCGCCACCCGCTGCTGCTGGCCGCCGGAGACCTCGTCGGGGAACCGTCCGCCCGTGCCGTCGAGGCCGACCCTGGCCAGGGCGGCCCGGGCGGCGGACCGCGCGGCGTGCCGGCCCGTCCCGGCGCCCTCCAGGGGCAGCGCGACGTTCTCCTCCAGCGTCAGCTCGGCGAGGAGGTTGAGCTCCTGGAAGACGAAGCCGACGGCGGTCAGCCGCAGGCGGGCCAACCGCCGTTCGGAGAGCCGGCCGAGGTCCTCTCCGAGGACGCGGACCCGGCCGCTGTCGGCCCGGTCGAGGCCGCCGGCGATGCTGAGCAGCGTCGTCTTGCCGGAGCCGCTGGCGCCCATGACGGCGACCAGTTCTCCGCGTTCGGCCTGCAGGGTGACGCCGGCGAGGGCGCGGACCTCGGCCCCGCCCGAGCGGAAGGTGCGGCCGACGGCCTCGAACTGCACTACGGACACGCTGGGTTCCCCTCGCTCTTCGCCGGGCCGACGGCCCGGATCCGCGATGCGCGGGATCCGGGCCGTCACGTGCGGGCTCGTCAGCAGGCGAGGTCGTCGGTGTAGACGCGGACCGAGCTCGCCTCGTCGTTGTTGTACCAACCGACGTACCCGTTGCTGGAGTTGGGGTTCATGCACTCGCTGCCGCCGGTGGCGTTGGCGCCCCAGAACCACTTGGCGTCGTTCGTCCAGGAGTTGTTGATCCACGAGGAGGTGCGGTCGTTGAATCCGGTGAGGTTGTACGTCCCCGGGGAGGCGCTCCGGTACCAGGTGCCGCCGTTGAAGTACGAGTCGTCGTAGAGGCAGACGTTCCCCACGTAGCAGGTGGTCGACACGGCTGCCGCCGGGCCGGCGAAGCCCACGAGGCCGACGCCGGCTGCCATGACCGCCGCGGCGGCCAGACCGGCCGCACGCTGTCCTGAGCCCATGCCACTTCCCCCTTGCACACGAACCGACCGACCGGCGGGCGCCGGTACCGGGCGGACACTAGCCACGCGTGTGGCGTGCGCGACAGCAGTGATCGGCCGACCCCGCCATCGAGTGACGTGTTCACGCCTACTTCTGCCCCGCGCACGGCCCGGCACGCGACGGTGCGCCGCCCCCGGCGGGCCGCGCCCGGCCCAAACGGGCGACAGCGGGGGCGGCGGCGCCGTTCGGCAGGTCAGCGGCGGCGGCGATGCGCCGCACGGCAGCCGGTGCCGGCCTTCACGTCGCCGTCGGGCCCGGCTCCCCGCCGTCCGCACGGGACGATCACATCGGGAATTCCGGGCTCCGACAGGCCCGGCATCTGACGGGCTCCCGCGTTCGCGCCGGTGGGAGCCACGGTCCGGGCCGGCCGGTCGCAGTGCCCGACCGGCGGGCCGGGCCGGCGACGATTGGCCGGAATACGGCGCTTCAGACGGCGGCCGGGACCGGGGCGGCCGCCCGGGCGAAGCCGCGGGTCACCAGGCAGGCGGCGAGGGCGAGTTCCCAGGCGAAGACCGGGACGGCGGCCAGGGCGCCCCAGGTGGAGACCTGGGTGTAGCCGCCGAAGAGCACGGCGACGGCCGAGGCGAAGATCAGCGGTCCGCCGATCAGGCCGAGGACGGCGACGAAGCGCGGCACCAGGCGGGAGCGGTACATGAGGTGGGCCGCCAGCAGGGTGTTGGCGCCGCAGACGAAGTTGGGGCCGAGCAGGAAGGTCCAGTCGTGGACGGCGACCAGGGCGCGGGCGGTGGTGGCGAGTGCGGCCGGGTCGGCGCCGTCCGCGCCGTGCCGGCGCAGGGTCACCACGGCGAGCAGGCTGACGATGCCGACCGCGATGACGGCGGCCTCCAGGACGCGCAGGGCGACGTAGCCGGTGGCGGCGGCCTCGTTGTGGCGCCTGGTGACCGGGTACAGCGTGACGGCGGTGCCGACGATGCCGAGGGCCAGCAGCACTTCGAGCAGGGCGCCGAGCAGCACCCGGCCGTCCGGGCCGGCGCCGAGGACGAAGCCGGGGTCGTTCAGGACGGGCCCGTAGAGGACGAGCCCGCCGATCGAGGTGACGTGGGTGACGAAGTAGCAGAGGCCTGCGGCCCTCGCGAGCCTTCCCGACGGTTCCACCGTTGCTCCTTGGTCGACGAACGGCCGGGGTCGCGGCAGCGCGGCACCGGCAGAGGTGTACGGCGTACACCTCTGCTCGGAACGGTAGGGTGTACGCCGTACACCGGTCAAGGGGCGTCCGGGACCGGGCTCGTCGGACGAGCCCGGGAGGCGGACGGAGGAGAGGCGGTCGGAGATGACCCGGCAGGCGGACGGCGGACGGCGGACCCCGCTGAGCAGGGACCGGGTGCTGCGCACCGCCGTCGCACTCGCGGACCGGTCCGGCATCGACGCGCTGAGCATGCGCAGCCTGGCCCAGGAGCTCGGAGTCGTCCCGATGGCGCTCTACAAGCACGTGGCCAACAAGGAGCAGCTCCTCGACGGCATGGTCGACGTCGTCGTCGGCGAGATCGGCCCCCCGGACGGGGGCGACGGCTGGAAGGACGCCGTCCGCGGGCGCATCCTCGCCACCCGGCACGCGCTGCTCCGCCACCCGTGGGCCGCGCGGGTGGTCGAGTCACGGCCCGGCCCGACGCCGGGCACGCTCGGCCACCTCGACTCGCTGATCGGGATGTTCCGGGCCGGCGGCCTCTCGGCCGACCTCACCCACCACGCGATGCACGCGCTGGGCGGCCGGGTGTGGGGCTTCACCCAGGAGCTGTTCCCCGCTCCCCCGCCCTCCGCCGACCCGGAGGTCCGGGCCGCCGTCCTGCGCGAGGCGGCCGTCCACTACCCGTACATCGTGGAGATCGCCACGGCCGGTGCCGCGCACGACGACGGGTCGGTGGTCGGCGGCGGCTGCGACGACCGGTTCGAGTTCGAGTTCGCCCTCGACCTGCTGCTGGACGGCATCGAGCGCCTGCACCGGCAGGGCTGGAGCTCCGCCCGGCACGGCTGACGTCCCGTCGGGCCGCGCCGGGCGACGGGCCGGGCCGGGCGACGGGTCAGGCCGGGCGACGGGTCAGGCCGGGGTGCCGACGTCCAGGGTCCACAGGAGGCCGCCGGCCGGGTCCGGGGCCGTGCCGACACCGGCGTCGAGGTAGCGGCAGTCGAGCATGTTCTGCTGGTGGTAGTCGTCGTCCATCCAGTCGTCGAAGACGTCGGCCGGGGACTTGCGGCGCTGGTCGATGTTCTCGCCCCAGGCCCGCCACCGGTAGCCGGCCGCGTCGATCCGGCTCTCCGGGCCGCGGCCGGCGGGGTCGTCGTGGTCGAAGTAGCGGCGTGCCGACATGTCCTCGGAGTGCCGCTGGGCGGCCGTGTGCAGTTTGGCGTCGACGCGCAGCGCACGGCACCCGCGCTTCGCCCGCTCGGCGTTGATCAGGTCGACGAGCTGCCGCTCGGGGCTCCGCGGCGTGGGGCTCGGGCTCGCCGAGGGCGACGGGGAGGGGCTGGGCGGGGCCATGGTCGGCGACGGGGAGGGCGCGGGGGCGTCGAGGGCGACGGTCCGCGGGCCGGGCACCGAGACCGAGGGGGCGGGCGGGGGCGGCGGGACGGCGTCGTCGGGCAGACCCCGGACGACTCCGAGCACGGCGGCGGTGACGGCGACCGCACCGGCCGCCTGGAGCGCGCGGCGGGCCCGGCGCCGGGCGGCCCGGCGCAGGCTCCGTGTCCCCCGAGGTCCGATCAGGTCGAGCACCCGGTCGCCCACCCCGGACGGCGCGGGCGGCACGGGCGGCACGGCCGCGGATCCGGCGGAACCCGTGTGGGTCAGCACCGAGGTGACGGCCGTGCCCGGGCCGGGCAGGGCGGCGAGCTTGGCCGCGAAGAACTCCGGGCCGAGCGAGAAGCCGTGCATCGGCACCACCAGGACGAGGCCGGCGAGCAGTCCCTCGGCGGGGACGAGACCGCGGGCCGTGCCCTCGCAGATGCGGCAGGTCCGCAGGTGGCGGGCTATTCGCTTGCGCCAGAGCGCGCTCGGGCGGCCGTCCCAGACGGCGGTGAGCTCGCCGAGGGAGGGGCAGCGCGGCTCGGCGGAGAGCGCCCGGACGACGGTGCGGCCGACCTCCAGCTGTTCCTTCATCCGCTGCACCCGGACGGCGGTGTGCTGCGGGGAGAGCTCCAGCGCCTCGGCGAGTTCGGTGCGGGTGAGCCGGCCCGCGGCCTCCAGCCACCAGAGCGAGAGCAGGTCGCGATCGCGGTCGTCCAGCCAGCGGGTCGCCTCGGTGACCTCGCGGCGCTGGCCGGAGAGGCCGAGGCGCAGCACGGTGAGGTCGACGAAGTCGCCGGCCGGGTCGGCGACCTGGGCCATGCCGTCGATGTCCGGGACGGGCCCGGCCTGCCGGGCGTTGCGGCTGCGGCGCACCTCGTTCATCGCGACGGCGACCAGCCAGGAGCGGAAGGCGGTGGTGTCGCGCAGACCGGACAGGCCGCCGACCATGCGGATCATGGTCTCCTGGACGACGTCGTCGACGTCGGGGTGGCCGTTCATGGCCCGGCCGACGATGTTGTAGACCAGCGGCAGGCAGTCGGCGACCAGCCGGTCGCGGGCCGCCCCGTCGCCGGCCTGCGCCGCCTCCACCACCTCGGTGTCCATTGCGCCGTCGTTGCCCATGTGCCCTGTCCTCGCTCGTCCTCAAGCCACGGCCCCCACTGGACGGAGACCTGGGCGGACGGACCGGATAACAGGAATCCGGGTGTGTGATCCGCCGCTGTCCTTTTCCGTTATGGCGCCCCCGTGGCGTGGTCTCCCAGGGCGTCGGCACGAACACCGGCGCGAATCGGCCCAGGGAGCAGCCAGTATGAACGACGACCCGACGACCCCGTTCCACCTCCCGCCGCACCCGGCGGACCAGGACGGCTCCGGCAGTCGCGGCCGGGCGGCGCGGCGCCGGTCCCGGCGCCGGGCGGGCGGCAACCGGCGGGTGGTGGCGGTGGCCGGGGCGGCCGCGCTGGTGCTGGCCTGCTCGGCGGCGTACACCCTGGCGTCCTCGGGCGGCTCGGGCGGCTCGGGCAACGCAGCCGCGGCCTCGGTGCAGTTGGCGCCGGCGCCCGCGCCCTCCGCGGCCGGGTCTGCGCCGGCGTCCGCCTCGCCCTCGGCGGGCACCGCCTCGCCGTCCGCCTCCCCGTCCGTGTCGGCCTCGGCCTCCGCCGCGGCGAGCGCCTCCGCCTCGGCCGCGAAGAGCGCGAAGGCGTCGAAGGCCCCGGCGGCGGCCGCGAAGCAGCCGGCCGGTTCGGCGCCGACCGGCAGGGCCGCGCAGTTCGCCGCGGAGGTGACGGCACTGACCAACGCGGAGCGGGCGAAGGCGGGCTGCGGCCCGGTCACCCTGGACGACCGGGTGTCGGCGGCGGCGATGGCGCACTCGGACGACATGGTGGCCCGGCACTACTTCGAGCACGCGGACCCGGAGGGGCGGCACGCCGACAGCCGGCTGCGCGCCGCGGGCTACAAGCCCGGCTGGTGGGGCGAGAACATCGCGTACGGGCAGCCGGACCCGGCGGCGGTGATGGACGACTGGATGCACAGCGAGGGCCACCGGGCGAACATCCTCAACTGCCACTTCACGGTGATCGGGGTGGGGGTGAACTTCGGCGCCGGCGGCCCCTGGTGGACGCAGGTGTTCGCCTCCCCGGCGTGAGCGGGCGCGGACGGACGCGGACGGGCACGGACCGGCCCCACCGGGCCCGGGTGGGCCGGGGCGGCGGGGCCGGGTGGGGCGGGGCGGCGCGGTGTCAGACCACGTCGGTCATCGCGGGCATCTCGCCCGCGACGCGGCCCATGTCGATCACGGCGAAGGCGGCGTCCTGCGGGTCGACGAGGGCGGCGAAGCGGCCGAACGGGCTGTCCATCGGGCCGAAGACGAGCTTCCCGCCGAGCTCGGTGGCCTTGGCCACGGCGGCGTCGCAGTCGGCGACGCCGAAGTAGACGCTGATGAACGGCGGCACCTCGGCGGGGAAGTCCGGGCCCATCTCCATCCGGCCGAGCACCGGGTTCCCGCCGATGCTGAAGACCCGGTAGTCGATCTCGTTCCCGCCGTCCATCTGCCGGGCGCGGTACGGGAACACCTCCATCAGGAAGGAGTCGGCGCGGGCGGTGTCGCGGGTGCAGAGCTCGGCCCAGGAGTAGGCGCCGGCCTCGCCGGCCTTCTCGAAGCCCTCGTGCGCGGCGCCCTGCCAGACGCCGAAGACCGCGCCGCCGGGTTCGCGGGCGAGCGCCATGGTGCCGAGGCCGCCGACCTGCGCGGGCTCCATCATGAGCTCGCCGCCGGCGGCACGGATCCGTTCGGCGGTGGCGGCGGCGTCGGGCGAGGCGAAGTAGAGGCACCAGGCGGAGGGCATCTCCTCGCCGGGCATCGGCGGGACGAGCCCGGCGACCGCCCTGCCGTCCTTGTGGGCCTGGGTGTAGCCGCCGAACTCGGACGAGGGCTCGCCGAACGTCCAGCCGAGGACGGCGCCGTAGAAGTTCTTGGCGCCCTCCACGTCGTGGAACATCGCGTCGACCCAGCAGGGGGTGCCCTCGGGTTGCACGGCCATGTCTGCCTCCTCGTGTCGTGAGCGGGTGGGTGGGGCCGGGCCGGGTCAGCCCATGGTCTTGGCCCCGTCCAGGGATTCGCGGATGATGTCGGCGTGCCCGGCGTGCTGGGAGGTCTCGGCGATGACGTGCAGCAACACCCGCCGGACGGACCAGGTGGCGCCCGGCTCGAACCAGGGCGCCTCGGGCAGCGGGTGGGCGGTGTCCAGGTCCAGGTCGGCCACCAGGCGGTCGGTCTCGGCGGCCGTCCGCGTGTAGGCGTCCAGCAGGCCGGCCAGGGTCTCGCCCTCGCCCATCCTGAACTGGCCCTCCCAGTCCACGGGTTCGCTGCGCATGGCGGTCGCGCCGCCGACCGCGAACCGCATCCAGCGGGCCTCGACGCCGGTGACGTGCTTGATCAGGCCGCCGAGGCAGAGCTCGCTGGCGGTGGTGCGCTGCGCGGCCTGGTCGTCGGTGAGGTTGCGGACGGTGAAGCGGAGGAATCCGCGGTGCTTGTCGAGGGTCTCCAGCAGGTCGGCGCGCTCCCGGGAGAGCTCCCGGTCGCCGGTGCCCGCGCTCCGGTCGGTCATGTCGGTCCTCCGTGTCAGGCGGGTACGGTCCAGCGCTGGGCGCCGGTGCCGTTGCAGTCCCACAGTTGCAGTCGGGTGCCGCTCGCGGGGTTGCTGCCGGGCAGGTCCAGGCAGCGGCCGGAGGGCGGGTTGAGCAGCGATCCGTCGGCGCGCGGCCACCACTGCTGGGCGCCGGTGCCGTTGCAGTCCCAGAGCTGGACGGCGGCCCCGTTGAAGACCGAACTGCCGTCCACGTCGAGGCACTTGCCGAGGGCGCGGAGGGTGCCGTCGGAGGCGGTGGTCCACTGCTGGGCGGCGCCGCCGGTGCACTCGGCGAGCTGGACGGGCGTCCCGTTCTCGGTCGAACTCCCCCGCACGTCGGCGCACTTGGCGCCGAGGCCGGTGACCGCACCGGTGGCCGGGCGGGCCGGGCCGACGTCGAAGGACGGCGGCGCGTCGGCGCGGGCGCCGCCCCAGGCCGGGTCGGGCGCGTCGGCGAGGGTGTAGGCCAGGGTGCCGCCGCGGCGGACGAAGTCCTCGCTCAGCCAGGGCCGGTTGCTCGCGGCGCCGTCCACGGCGAGCGCGTGCACGTAGCGGACGGCGGCGGAGGCCCCGGGGGCGTCCACGTCGATCACCGCGCCGTTGCCGCGGCGGATCGTGATCCCCGGGAACAGCGGGCTGGCCAGCACGAGTTCGGACCGGCCGGGGGCCTGCGGGTACATCCCGAGCGCCGCCCAGACCACCCAGGAGGACATCTGCCCGAGGTCGTCGTTGCCCGGCTCGCCGTCCGGCGCGTCGGCGAACAGCGTGGTCAGCGCCCGGCGCACCACGTCCTGGGTGCGGTAGGGGCGGCCGGCGTAGGCGTAGGCCCACGGGGTGTTCGCCGAGGGCTCGTTGCCGAGGTAGGCGTGTTCCGAGTCGGGGCCGCCGTTGAGCTCGGTGAAGAAGTCGTCCAGCCGGGCGACCGCCGCCGCGTCGCCGCCCATCGCGTCGAACAGCCCGCGGTGGTTGTAGGGGACCATCCAGGCGTACTGGGCGGCGCTGCCCTCGACGAACTGGTCCTGCTGGGCGGGCCGGAAGTCGGGCCAGGAGTGGTCGGTGTCGCGGGGCTGGATCCAGCCGCTGCCGCTGTTGATCAGGTTGCGCCAGTTCGCGGAGCGGTGCATCAGCGCGTCGTGGGCGGCGGTGTCGCCGATCCGGCCGGCGAGTTGGGCGAGCGCGAAGTCCGCGCTGGTGTACTCCAGGGTGGTGGCGGCGGAGCCCCAGACGCCGCCGGCGTCGGCCGGGATGTAGCCGATGGTGTCGTAGGGGCCGTGGCCGGGCCGCTGGCGGGTGTCGCGGCTGCCGTCGGTGGCGATCCGCAGCAGGGCGGCCGCGTCGAAGTCGGTGCCGCCGAAGGCGTGGATCGAGCTGGCGACGATCGGCAGCGGGTCGCCGACCATCACGCCGGTGCCGCCGTTGGCGAGGGTCCAGCGGTCCAGGTAGCCGGCGCTCGCACCCTGGTCGGTGACGGACTGGGCGACGTCGGCGGCCCTGGCCGGGTCGAGCAGGGCGAGCAGTTGGACCTGGGAGCGGTAGACGTCCCAGCCGGAGAAGTCGGCGTACTGGGTGTGGCCGGGCCTGGCGGTGCGGATCCTCCCGTCGAAGCCGGGGTAGCGGCCGTCGGCGTCGCTGATCGCGCTGGGGTGCAGCAGGGCGTGGTAGAGCGCGGTGTAGAGGATGCGCCGCTGGGCGGTGGTGCCGCCGTCGACGGCGATCCGGCCGAGCAGGTCGTTCCAGCCGGCGCGGGCGGCGGTGCGGAGCTCGTCGAAGGGGGCGCCGCGCTGTTCGGCGAGCAGGTTGGCGCGGGCGCCCTCGGCGCTGACGAAGGAGAGGCCGACCCGGGCGGTGACGGTGCGGTCCTGGCCGGTGTCGAAGGAGACCAGCGCCTGGGCGCCGGAGGCGGCCCGCTCCCGGTCGGGGTGCTGGTCGACGCCCTGGCCGGAGCGGCGTTCGCGCTCCCCCTCGGTGCGGGCGGGCTGCGGGGCGATGCCCTCGCTCGCGCCGGTGGCGCTGCGCCGGTTGGTGTCGACCGTGCCCTGGCCCGCGCCGCCGGTGCGGACGATCCCGGCGCTGCTGAACGGCCGGTCGAACTGGGCGTGGAAGTAGACCCGGTAGCGGTTGCCGGTGCCGCAGAAGCCGCCGCTCTCCGTCCAGCCGGAGAGGGTGTCGGCGCCGATGGTGATCGAGCCGGTGGCGCTGTTGAAGGCCTTGCCGGCGTCGACGGTGAGCGAGGCGGTGTGGCCGGCGGGGTAGGTGAAGCGGGCGATGCCGGAGCGCTGGGTGGCGGCGAGTTCGGTCCTCAGCCCGTTGCCGAAGGTGACGGCGTACGCGCCGGGGGCGGTGCTCTCGTCGGCGTGCGAGAAGTCGGAGTGGGCGACCGGCCTGCCGTCCAGGACGGGCATGAACGGGGTGGTGCCGTAGTCGCCGCAGCCCGCGCCGGAGATGTGGGTGAGGCTGAACCCGCTGATCCGGTGGTCGTCCCAGGAGTAGCCGCCGTGCTGGTAGGTGGCGGTGTCGGGGCTCCACTGCACCATGCCGAGCGGGGCGGACGCGCCGGGGAAGGTGTTGCCCGCGCCGCCGCCGTTGCCGAAGTCCGGGGCGCCCTGCTTGGTGCCGACGAAGGCGTTGACGTACTGGGCCGGGTCGGCGACGGTCACCCGGCCGGGTGGCGCAGCGCCGGCGGGGGCGGCCGCGGCGACCGCCAGCAGCACCGCCGAGGTGCCGAGGGCGAGCGCGGACGAGAGGAATCTGGAACGGTGCACGGAGCCTCCTGCGACCCGCCGTCAGCCTGCGATGCGCGTGGCGCACGGTCCGGCGGCCGCGGTGGGCGGCACGGCGGGGCCGCACGGGCGAGCAGGTCGGCCCCGGCCGGTACGGGGAGTACCGGCCGGGGCCGACCATCTGCTCGTCGGTTCATCGTGCGGTCCGCACGGGGGAGGCCGCGGCGGCGACAGGCCGCCTGTCGCCCGCCCGGCGCAATCGCGCAGGCGTCCGATGGACCGTCAGGAGGACGTGTCCGCGACCGCCTTGCGGCGGTGCACCACCTGCGCGGCGACCAGCGCGACCGCGGCGGCGACCAGCGACAGCACCATCTGCATCCGTCCGTCGTGGGTGGTGAACATGTACGCCACCACGAAGGCGATCATTCCGATCGTGGCCCAGGTGAGGTACGGGAACAGCCACATCCGGACGGTGAGCTTCTCCGGGGATTCCCGCTCGATGATCCTCCGCATACGGAGCTGGGAGACGCTGATCACGAGCCAGACGAAGAGCGCGACGGCGCCGGAGGAATTCAGCAGGAACTTGAAGACGGTGTCCGGGAACTCGTAGTTGAAGAACACCGCGACGAATCCGAAGACCACCGAGGCGAGGATCGCGGTGAGCGGCACGCCGCGGCCGGTGACCTTCGCGAAGGCCTTCGGCGCGTCGCCGCGCTGCCCGAGCGAGAAGGCCATCCGGGAGGCCGTGTAGAGGCCGGAGTTCAGGCAGGACAGCACCGCGGTGAGCACGATGAGGTCCATCAGCGGGGCGGCGCCGGGGATGCCGACGTGCTTGAGCACGGCCACGTACGGGCTGTCCAGGACCTCCGCGGAGTCCCAGGGCAGCAGGGTGACGACGATGGCGATGGAGCCCAGGTAGAAGACGCCGATGCGCCAGATCACGCTGTTGGTGGCCTTGGTCACGGCGCGGGCCGGGTCGGGAGACTCGCCGGCGGCCAGGGTGACGATCTCGCTGCCCATGAAGGCGAAGACGACCGTCAGCATGCCGCTGAAGACCGCGCCGATGCCGTTCGGCAGGAAGCCGCCGTGGTCGAGCAGGTTGGACGTGCCCACCGCGGTGGTGTCCGGCAGTACTCCGAAGACCGCGAGGCCGCCGACCACCAGGAAGGCCGCGATGGCGACCACCTTGATCCCGGCGAACCAGAACTCGAACTCGCCGTAGGAGGAGACCGAGAACAGGTTGGTGGCGGTCAGCACGGCCATCACCAGCAGGGCGAAGCCCCACTGCGGCACGCCCGGCACCCAGTTGTGCAGGATCTTCGCGCCGGCGGTGGCCTCCACGGCCAGCACGACGACCCAGAAGAACCAGTAGAGCCATCCGATGGTGAAGCCGGCCCAGCGGCCGAGCGCGCGGTCCGCGTAGGCGGAGAAGGACCCGCTCTGCGGGTCGGCCGCGGCCATCTCGCCGAGCATCCGCATCACCATGACGACCAGGGCGCCGGCCAGGGTGTACGAGAGCAGGATGCCGGGGCCGGTGGCGGCGATGCCGGCGCCGGAGCCGACGAACAGGCCGGCTCCGATCACTCCGCCGATGGCGATCATCGACAGGTGGCGGTTCTTCAGTCCGGCCTTGAGGTGGCCGTCCCCGGCGGCACCCGGTGGGGTGGCGGGGGCGGCCTCGGCGGGCCGGCTCGAGCGCGTCGTGGTGTCCGGGCTCATGGTCGTTGCTGCCTCTCCGGTGCGGCGGGGGTCGGCCGCACACCCGCAGGAAGGTAGCCCGGAAATCCTGATTCCGTAACCCCGGGCCTGAATTCGGCACGATTCTCTGAGCATTATTTGAGGTTCGCGGAATGAATTATGACACCGGCTGACATCTCTACTCGCAGGTCATCGGAAATCCCGATCCGCCGTCAGCCGCGGTGCCGACCCGGTGCGCCGCCCGCCCCCGGGGCGGTGGCATGGTGCGGACGGCGGCCCCGGCGGGGCTGCGACGATGGAGGTCCCGACCGTCCCTCCGCACACCCCTGGGGCCGCCCCGATGAGCACCACCGTCCACCTCGCGCAGCAGCCGGAAGCCGACGAATTGCTCGGCCGCAGCCCGCTGGCCGCGCTCACCGGCATGCTGCTGGACCAGCAGATCCCGATGGAGTGGGCGTTCACCGGCCCGTGGACGATCGCCCAGCGGCTCGGCGCCGACGACCTGGACGCGCACCGGATCGCCGCCGCCGACCCGGAGGAGTTCGCCGCCCTGCTGTCCGAGAAGCCCGCGGTGCACCGCTACCCGAGCTCGATGGCCAACCGGGTGCAGCAGCTCTGCCAGTACCTGGTCGAGCACTACGACGGCGACGCCGAGGCGGTCTGGCGGGACGCGCCGAACGGCCGGGAGCTGCTGAAGCGGCTGGGCGAGCTGCCCGGCTTCGGCAAGCAGAAGGCGCAGATCTTCCTCGCCCTGCTCGGCAAGCAGTACGGGGTCGCCCCCGAGGGCTGGCGCGAGGCGGCCGGCGCGTACGGCGAGGAGGGGTCCTTCCGCTCGGTCGCGGACATCACCGGGCCGGAGTCGCTGGTGAGGGTGCGCGCCTTCAAGCAGGAGGCGAAGAAGGCCGCCAAGGCGGCGAAGTCCGCGAAGCAGGCGCAGGGCTGACCCGACGGTACGGGTGGCGGTTGCGGATCTCCCGGTCGAGGAACCGGCCGAGGCCGTCCGCGGCGAGCAGCCCGGCGACCGCCTCCGCGGTGTGCCCGTACGGCCCCGGGCACGAACGCACGGCCGGGCCGCTCCCCTCCGCGGGGGCGGCCCGGCCGGACGACGGCTCAGCTGCTCGCGTACTCCACGGTCAGCAGGGCGCGGGCCACGGTGTGGAAGGTGATGTTGAAGCCGACCGTGGCGGCCGGGGTGTCCGGGGTGAGCCCCAGCGAGGGCACGTCCAGGGCGTGCACGGCGAAGACGTAGCGGTGCGCCGGGCCGGGCGGCGGGGCGGCGCCGTCGTACCTGTGCCCGGGGAAGTCGTTGCGGGCGTGGAAGGCACCGCCGGGCAGCGCGGCGTCGGAGGCGCCGGCGCCGCGGGCCAGCTCGGTGGTCTCCACCGGCAGGTCGAGGGCCAGCCAGTGCCACCAGCCGCTGCCGGTCGGCGCGTCCGGGTCGTAGCAGGTCACCGCGAAGCCGCGGGTCTCGGCGGGGAAACCGGACCAGGCCAGGTGCGGCGACCCGTTGCCGAGCGCGTGCACGTGCGCGTCCGGCATCACGGCGCCCTCGGTGAGGTCACGGCTGGTCAGCTCGAAGGCCGGGACCTTCGGCAGGAATTCGTAGGGCAGCGGCGGACGGTTCGTCATGGGCCGGGCACCTTCTCCTTCGTCGCACTGCGGGTGGCGGTACGACGGCAGTCTAGGCAGCCGACTGCGCCGCCACGGCGGCGCCGAGCGGGGTGTCGGTGCGGCCCAGGTCGAGCGGCAGGTCGAAGTGGTTGCGCCGGGCGGCGACCGCCGTCTCCACCGCGGCCCCGGCCCGGCGGGCGGCGGCCGCGAACTCCTCCTGCTGGCGCCCGAACTCGGCGGTCTCGTGCTCGCCGCGGACGAGCAGCAGCGGCGGCAGCGCCGGGCCGTCGGCGAGCAGGTGCAGCGGGCTGTTGCGGCGGGCGGCGTCGGCGTCCAGGCCGAGCGCGTCGTTGACGTAGGTGAGGGCGATCGGTTCCAGGTCGTAGACGCCGCTGAGCAGCACCGCGCCGGACACCCGGCGGCCGCTCGGGGCGGCCGGGCCGAGCAGGGCCATGGCGGCCAGGTGGGCGCCGGCCGAGCTGCCGCTGAGCTGGACGCGGCCCGGGTCGACGCCGAGCTCCTCGGCGTGGTCGAGCAGCCAGTGCAGGGCGCGGCGGACCTGGTCGACGATCGCGTCCAGCGGCCAGTGCGGGGCCAGCCCGTAGCCGACGGCGGCGTACGCGGTGCCGCGGGCGGTGAAGTCGGGGGCGGCGAACGCGGAGTCGGTCTTGTCCAGCTCCTGCCAGTAGCCGCCGTGCACGAAGACGTGCAGCGGGGCGCCGCCGTCCGGAACGGGCCCGCGGGGCGGGAAGAAGTCGACCAGCTCGGGCTCCGCCGGGCCGTACCGCAGGTCGCGGCGGACCTCCAGCGTCGCGTACGCGTCCTCGCTGCGCGCCGTGTAGGCGGCCAGCTCGACCGCGATGTCCTCGACGCAGCTGCTCGGCGAGTACTCGCGCGCGAGCTCCTCGTGGTCGTAGTCCCGGTACACCGGCGCCATTGCCGTCCTCGCCCGCTCTCGCTCACCGGGCCCGCCACGACCCGTCAGGTATAGACCAATGCCGGGTGCCGGGCTAGCGTGGAGGACGCACCCGCACCCGCACCGCCTGCTCCGGAGCCGCCCCGTGGAGTCGTCCGTCCTCGCCTTCGCCACCGACCTGCTGGACGAGGGCGCCGACACCTTCTTCGGCCACCTTACCGACCGGGCCGGCGTGGGCGGCCTGACCCTCGCCTCGGTCTACCACGAGGCCCGCGACGTCTTCCCGCACAACCCGCACCGGGTGGTCCGCTACCTCGAACCGGGCGCCGCCTACTTCCGCCCCGACCCGGCGCGCTGGGCCGGCCGGCGCCTCGCCCCCGCGCCGTCCACCGCGATCGGCGACCGCGACCCGTTCGCCGAGGCCGCCGCCGAGGCCGGCCGCCGAGGCCTCAAGCTGCACGCCTGGACGGTCTTCTGCCACAACGACCGGCTCGGCTTCCAGCACCCGGACTGCGCCCCCGCCAACGCCTTCGGCGACCGCCACCTCACCGAGCTGTGCCCGGCCAACCCCGAGGTCCGCGAGTACGCCCGTACCCTGGTCGAGGACCTCGGCCGGTACGGCGTGGACGCGATCCGCGCCGAGTCCCTGCACTTCCACGGCCTGCGCCACGGCTACCACCACGAGCGCTACTTCGAGGACCTCGGACCCGTCGCGGAGGCCCTGCTCGGCATCTGCTTCTGCCCGCACTGCCTGGCCGCCGCCTCCGCCGACGGCGTCCCCGCCGAGGAGGTCCGCACCGCCGTCCGGGACGAGCTTCGCGCCCGGCTCGCCGACGAGAAGCGGGCCGCCGAACCGGCCGCCCTGGACGGATTCGCCGGCGGCGCCCTCGCCGCCTACCTGGACGCGGCCACCCGCACCGTCACCACGCTCGCCGCGGAACTCGCCGCGACGGCCGCCGCCGGCGGCATGCGGCTGACCTTCATGGACGGCGCCGGGCCCGGCAAGGGCTGGCTCTCCGGCATCGACCTCCCGTCACTGGCGGGCGCCGCCCACCAGATCGAGACCCTCGGCTACGCCCGCACCCCGGAGGCCGTCCGCGAGAAGGTGGCCGCCTTCGCCCTGCACGGCGTCCGGCCGGAGGCCATGGCGGTGATCCTCCGCCCGATGGCCGAGGACTGCGACGGCCCGGCGAACCTGGCCGCCAAGATCGCCGTCCTGCGCGAGCTCGGCGTCCCCGAAGTCGAGTTCTACCACTACGGCCTGATGCGCCTCTCCTCCCTCGACCGCATCGGCGCCGCCCTGCTCCCGTGAGAGGCAGTGGATCCAGGGGCGCGGGGAACCGCGCAATCCGGGGGCGGGTGTCCCCACGCGCGTCCCCGACGTGACCACCCGGGCGCCCTCTCGGACCGGCCCTACCGGCGGCGCCGCGAGGTGCCGAACAGGCTCCGGGTGATCTCGCGGCCGAGCTGGGTGCCCGCCGACCGGGCGAAGGACTTCAGCGCCGGGCTGCGCAGCAGCGAACCGATCAGCCCGCCCTCCTCCTGCTCCGCCGCCTCCGGCCGGTGCCGCTCGGCCGGTGCGGGCCGCTCGCGGGCCTCCGGCCGGGCCGGCTCCTCCGCGCGGGCGGCCGGCCGTGCGGCGAGCTTCTCGTACGCGGACTCCCGGTCGATCGCGTCGCGGTAGCGCGGCGCCAGCGGCGAGCCGTCCACCGCGGCCCGCAGGACGGCCGGCTCCAGCGGCCCCATCAGCGACTGCGGGGCCATCAGCCGGGTCGGCGCGACCGGTGTCGGCGCGCCCCGCTCGGACAGCACCGTGACCACCGCCTCGCCGGTGCCCAGCCCGGTGAGCACCTCGGCGAGGTCGTACGGGGACCGCGGGAAGGTCGAGACGGTGGCCTTGAGCGCCTTGGCGTCGTCCGGGGTGAAGGCCCGCAGCGCGTGCTGCACCCGGTTGCCGAGCTGCGCCAGCACGTCGGCGGGGACGTCCTTCGGCGTCTGGGTGACGAAGAAGATGCCCACGCCCTTCGAGCGGATCAGCCGGACGGTCTGGGTGATCGCCTCCAGGAAGGCCTTGGACGCGCCCTTGAAGAGCAGGTGCGCCTCGTCGAAGAAGAAGACCAGCTTCGGCCGGTCGAGGTCGCCGACCTCCGGCAGCTCCTGGTACAGGTCGGCGAGCAGCCACATCAGGAAGGTGGAGAACAGCCGCGGCCGGTCCTGCACCGCCGGGAGTTCCAGGACGGAGACCGTGCCGCGGCCGTCGGCCGCGGTGCGCAGCAGGTCGGCGGTGTCGAACTCGGGCTCGCCGAAGAACGCGCCGGCGCCCTCGTTGTCGAGCACGGTCAGCGAACGCAGGATCACCCCGGCGGTCGCGGCGGACAGCCCGCCGATGCCCTTGAGCTCCTCCTTGCCCTCCGGGGAGGTGAGGAAGCCGATGACGGCGGAGAGGTCCTTGAGGTCGTGGAGTTCGAGGCCCGCCCGGTCGGCGTAGTGGAAGACCAGGCCGAGCGAGGCCTCCTGGGTCTCGTTGAGTTCCAGCACCTTGGCGAGCAGCAGCGGGCCGAAGCTGGTGAGGGTGGCCCGGACGGGGATGCCGGTGCCCTGCCCGCCGAGGGCGTAGAACTCGGCGGGGCAGCCCTGCGGCGTCCACGGCCGGCCGACCTCGGCGGCGCGGGCGGCGATCCGCTCGCCCGGCACACCGGGGGCGGCGATGCCGGAGACGTCGCCCTTGACGTCGGCGAGGAAGACCGGGACGCCCTGGGCGGAGAGCTGTTCGGCGATGAGCTGGAGGGTCTTGGTCTTGCCGGTGCCGGTGGCACCGGCGACGAGTCCGTGCCGGTTGAGCACGCCGAGCGGGACGCGCACCTGCGCCGCGGGGTACGCGGTGGTGCCGTCGATCGCGGCGCCGAGGTCGAGCGCGGGGCCGGTGAAGGCGTACCCGTCGGCGATCGCCCGAACGGCGGCGGGGAGCGCCGCGGCGTCGGGGGTGTGGGGGTCGGTCATCTCGGCGGGCTCCCGGGCAGAGCTGGCAAAAGGGATTTCCACCATCAAACCGCCGTACTCGGAACCGGACGGGTAACGCCGCGCTTGCTGCGCCCCCCGCACGCATGACGGTAGGCTTTCCGTGTGATCTTCAAGCGCATCGGCAACGGGCGGCCGTACCCGGATCACGGCCGGACCAGCACCCGCCAGTGGGCGGACGTCGCGCCGCGTCCGGTGCGGCTGGACCAGCTGGTCACCACCAAGGGTCAGCTCGATCTGGAAACGCTCCTCGCGGAGGACTCCACGTTCTACGGGGACCTCTTCGCGCACGTGGTGAAGTGGCACGGCGACCTCTACCTGGAGGACGGACTGCACCGTGCGGTGCGGGCCGCGCTGCAGCAGCGCCAGGTGCTGCACGCGCGCGTGCTGGAGATGGACTGACCGGCCCCGGGCCGGGTACGAACCACCTCTCACGGACCCCTGCGGACAGTCCGGAAGGGCGCCGGTACATCCTTTCGGGTGCCGGGGTACTCCAGATGATGATCATTTAGTACCTTCACAGCAGCTGTAGCACTAATCTGCTGAACAACGGCCGATTTCCCGGCGTACGCCCCTTTTTGGCCGCACCCGAGACCGAGCCTGTCCGAGCCTGTCCTGGCACGAGGGGGACACCGACGTGAGCATGCTGACCCCCCAGGGACTGAAGGGGAAGCAGTACCGGATCACCGGTAACTCCTACCCCCGCCTGGGCCGCCCTCCCCGCAGGAGCCGCAAGGTGCTGGCCGGCATCGGCGTCCTGCTCGCCCTGTCACTGGTCGCCCTCGGCGGCGTCCAGCTCTACGACATCTTCCGCGGCCGGCACGCCTCCGCACAGGCGTGTCCGGCCCCCGGCGCCTCCGGCAAGCCGCTGGCCGCCCCGGCGGCGTCGGGCGCCGCCTCCGGCGCGGCCTCCCCGGCCCCCGGCGCCACCAGTACCGCCGTCCCGCAGCCGCAGGCGGTGACGGTCAACGTCTACAACGCCACCGACAAGTCCGGCATGGCCGCCCGCACCGCGGAGGAGCTGAAGAAGCGCGGCTTCACCATCGGCCAGGTCGGCAACGCCCCGGCCGCGCTGGACAAGAAGGTGCCCGGCACCGTGCAGGTGATCAGCGGTCCGGCCGGCCTCGGCGCGGCCACGCTGCTCGGCTCGCAGGTGGCGAGCGCCGCCAGGACGGCCGACGCCCGGACGGACGCGACGGTCGACTTCGTCCTCGGCGACAGCTTCGCCGCCCTGCTCGACCCGACCCAGGCGGCCGCGGCCCTGGCCGAGGCCACCAAGCCGTCCCCGACCCCGTCGCCGCAGCCCGGCTCCTGCTGAACGGCCCGGCTCCGGCCGGCCGCCGCACACCGGCAGCCACGCGAAGGGCCCCGCTCCTCCCGGAGGAGCGGGGCCCTTCGTGCTTCCGGCGCGGTGGGATCAGCCGGCGGTGCCGTACAGGCGGTCGCCCGCGTCGCCGAGGCCGGGGACGATGTAGCCGTGCTCGTTGAGGCGCTCGTCCAGCGCGGCGGTGACGATCTTGACGGGCTGGTCGGCCAGCTCCTTCTCGACCACCGCGACGCCCTCCGGGGCGGCCAGCAGCACCACGCCGGTGACGTCCGTGGCGCCGCGCTCGAGCAGCATCCGGACGGCTGCGACCAGGGTGCCGCCGGTGGCGAGCATCGGGTCGAGGACGAAGACCTGGCGGCCGGAGAGGTCGTCGGGCATCCGCGTCGCGTAGGTGGACGCCTCCAGCGTCTCCTCGTTGCGGACCATGCCCAGGAAGCCGACCTCGGCGGTCGGCAGCAGCCGGGTCATGCCGTCCAGCATGCCGAGACCGGCCCGCAGGATCGGGACGACCAGCGGCCGCGGGTGGCTCAGCCGGGTGCCGGTGGTGACGGCGACCGGGGTGGTGACCTCCACCGGCTCGGTCCGGACGTTCCGGGTGGCCTCGTAGGCGAGCAGGGTGACCAGCTCGTCGGTCAGGCGGCGGAAGGTCGGCGAGTCGGTGCGCTCGTCGCGCAGGGTGGAGAGCTTGTGGGCGACCAGGGGGTGGTCGACGACGTGGAGACGCATGTCTCGACCATAACGGGCACGGGCACGTGCGTACGACTCGCCGGGGAGCGGCCGGGAACGAGGTGTGGACGGGCCGGAACCGGGGAAGCCGAACCGAGACCTTCGCCCTGGTATCAAGCGGACACTTCTGGGAAAGTCGGACCGTATGAAGAGCAACCCGGACCCCGGGGCCGGCTCGACAGACGAGTCGGGGCCCGACGCCCCCGAGACCGAGGCGCAGCGCCGCAAGCGCCGCGCCCTGTTCCTCCGCGAGCTCGCCGAGGCGCGCGAGCTGCGGGCCCGGGTGCAGCCCCGGCGCACCAAGGAGCGGCGGATGCGCGAGGCCATGCGGATGCGAACCTTCCGCATCTGACGGAGGAGTCCGCGACTGGTCGGCCGCCGACCAGCCATTCCGACACGACCTGCAAAGACGCGCTGCAGAACACCCCCCGCAGCGCCGGGCTTTCTGTCACGATGCCGGAGGGACGGTCCGAACAGCGGACCGTTTCTGGCGCGGGGGCGGCCAGACCGCGTTCGCCCGAGATCGCCTACAGCCGAGACCAATCTTGGGAGTGTCCCTGGTGGCGTACTTCGCTGCAGTGCTTGCTCGCACCGATGGCGGGTGGGATGTGAGCGAGACGGAGCTCGACGACGTCGAAACCCTGGCCGACCTGGCCGACCTGGCCCGGGAGGCCGCCCAGGACGACGACAGCGTCCTGGTCTTCATCGAACAGGAGGACGCCTGGTTCGCCGTCGTCCGCGTGGACGGCGAGGAGGACCCGCGCATCTTCGTCTCCGACGGTGCCGCCGCGGCGCGCAGCTCGTACGGCTCGGTGCTGACCGACGAACTGATCGAGGCCGAGGACTTCGACGACATCGACGCCCTGGTCGCGGACGTCGAGGACGACGAGGAGGCCGCGCTGGAGGCCGCGGACGACGCGGACGAGGACGAGGACGCAGCCGGTCCGGCCGGCGCCCAGGCGGGGCCGCTCGGGGACTCCGACCTGCTCGCCGACTTCGGCCTGTCCGCCAAGGACCTCCTGGGCCTGGCCGGCGAGGGCGCGGTGCCCGGCGACGCGCTCGCCGAGATCGCCGACGCGCTCGGCGCGGGCGAGGTCCTGGAGGCCGTTCGGTAGCGCCCGAGCCGGTGCCCGACACTGGTGCCATGCCGTCCGCACCCGCCCCGCAGATCCACCCCCTTCCGGCCCCCGTCCGCCCCGACCCGGTACGCGACCGGTGGAAGGACCTGATGCGCCTCGCCATGGACGAGGCGGCACTGGCCACCTCCACCGGGGACGTACCGGTCGGGGCGCTCGTGCTCGGGCCCGACGGCGCGGTGATCGGACGCGGCCACAACGTGCGCGAGGCGGACGGCGACCCGACCGGGCACGCCGAGGTGGTGGCGATCCGGCAGGCGGCCGCGGCCGTCGGCGAGTGGCGCCTCGGCGGCTGCACCCTGGTCGTCACCCTGGAGCCGTGCACCATGTGCGCCGGGGCGCTGGTGCTCTCCCGGATCGACCGGGTGGTCTACGGCGCCCTCGACCCCAAGGCCGGCGCGGCAGGCTCGCTCTTCGACGTGATGCGCGACCGCCGACTGAACCACCGCCCCGAGGTCGTCCCCGGTGTGCTCGCCGAGGAATGCTCCGCACAGCTGCTGGCCTTCTTCGAGACCCAGCGCTGAATACGGATTTCGTCACCGCCCGACCCGTCCGGTAGAGTCTCTCTCGGTAGCGTGTCCGAGCGGCCAAAGGAGCACGCCTCGAAAGCGTGTGTGGGGGCAACTCCACCGTGGGTTCGAATCCCACCGCTACCGCCACTGAGCAGCAACGACTGGGGGCCCTCCTAAATTTAGGAGGGCCCCCAGTCGTTGCCGTCTCAGTTTCCGTCTCAGTCGGCCCTGTCGGGCCTCCGCTCAGGGTCGCCCGGCCCGCCCCGGGTCTCTGCCCCGGTCGGCTGCCAGAGCAGCCCGCCAACCCGCTTGGCGATGTCCCGGCGGATCGGGTCGACCATGTGCTGGTACCGGGCCGCCATGGCCGTGGATGACCAGCCCATGACGCCCATCACTGCGCGTTCGCTCACCCCGAGCAGCAGCAGGACCGTGGCGGCGGTGTGCCTGGCGTCGTGCAGCCGGGCGTCCCGCAGGCCGGCCGCCTTCAGCAGCCGCTTCCACTCATCCCAGTCCGTGCGCGGGATCAGCGGGCGACCGTCCTCCGAAGCGAAAACCCACTCCCCCGGGTGCCACTGGCCACCGGCGGCGGCCCGCTCCCGGTCCTGCTCGGCCCGGTGCCGTTTGAGCAGACCTACCAGTTCATCGGGTAGTCCGATGGTCCGCTTGCCGGCCTTGGACTTGGTGTCGTCGGTGGGGGCGTTGGTCTGCTGCCTCTCGGGGCAGCGGCCCGCGTGCACCCGACCACAGGGTTTCGCGCAGCCGTGTGCGTACTTCGGGCGGAGCCTGCTCTGTCGGACCCTCACCATCCCGCTCGACAGGTCGACGTCGTCCCAGCGGAGTCCGAGCGCTTCGCCCTGCCGCAGCCCGAGGGCCAGGGCGACGGCCCACCGGGCACTGTTCCGCCGCTTGCTCGCCTCGGCAAGCAGTTGCTGCACCTCGGCCACCGTGTAGGGCTCCACGTCCTTCTCGGTGACTCTCGGGGCGGAGGCGAGCATGGCCACGTTCCGGGTGAGGTGGCCGCGCCGGAGCGCATGGTTCAGGGCGGTCCGCACCGTCCGGTGGGCCTGGTGTGCCGTGGCTGGGGCGCTGCCTGCTTCCTGCATCCGGCGGTAGAACAGCTCCAGGTGTTCGGGCTCCAGCTTCTCCAGCCGGTGCGCGCCCAGTCCGGGGATCAGGTGAACGTTCACGGCCACCCGGTAGCCGGCGAGCGTGCTCGGCTTCACCGAGGGCGCGGCGATGTTCTCCAGCCAGTGCGTCAGCCAGGTCTTGACCGTCCATCGCTGGCCGGCCTTGCGGACCTGGCCAGCATCGCGGGCGCTCTCCAGCTTCCGGACGGCCTTGATGACCTCGGCCTCGGTCTTGCGTTCGATGTGGCGGCGGTCAGGGCTGCCGTCGGGCTTCACGCCCACGGTCACTCGGCCGTGCCACTTGCCGTCGGCGCCCTCATAGATGGTGGATGCCCCGTTCGGCCTACGGGTGCGCTTCTTCTCGTTGTCCAAGGTGCAGCTCCTCATGCAGCATCGCTGCGGGTGTTCTGGGTTCGGCGGAGATAGGCGACGTACTCGTCGATCGCGGCGGCGGGCACACGGCGAAGGCGCCCCACGAGAACGGATTCCAGTTCGCCGGCGGCGATGAGGGCGAAAGCCGTTGTGCGGCCGATCCGGAGGCGGCGGGCGGCTTCCTTCACTTCGAGGAGCGCCAGGGTGGGGTCATAGGCGGTGGGTTCAGGCACCACGACGGTCACTGCGGGTCCTCTCTGCTGGCGGGCAGACTCCAGGGGCGCCGCAGAACCCGCAGAACCTGCAAAATCCCCAGAGAGGGGTTCTGAGCTGCGGGTTTGCGGTTGATCTTGGGTTCCGCAAAACCTCCGGAAACTCCTGCAAAACCTCCGGGCCCTGGCGTGCGGGTTCGGGGTGGTGGGGTTCTGCGGGAGTTTCCGGAGGTTTTGCGGGAGCGGGCGGCCTGCGCATCGGTGCAGGTCGGTGGGGTGTCGGGGGGTTTTGCAGGTTCTGCGGGTTCTGCGGCGGAGTTGGGCCGGCCGGTCAGGTTCCGGGGTGGGTGACGGTGGGGTGGGTCTGGTAGCGCGGGGACGGGGGTCGGCCGCCGCGGCCGGTGCGCTTCGGGGCCTCGGTCTGGCGGATCCAGCCGTGGTCCTCCAGCAGGGCGAGGGCGGGGTCGAGGTCAGCGACGGTGGGGAAGTCCGCGCGAGGCAGGGCGTTGAACAGCTCGCGGCGGCTGATCGAGTCGCGGGGGTTGGCGGCGAGCCAGGCGAGGGCGGTGCGGGCCTTGGCGAGCGCGGCGTCGGAGCCCATGGCGTCGAAGACGGCGAGGGCGTGGGCGGTGAAGTAGTCGCCGATGCGGCAGGCGGCGGTGAGGGTGTCGGCGGTGATGGGGCGGGTCCAGCCGTCGGTGGGGTGGGTGGCGAGGTGGAGCAGGCCGGCGATCCGGCAGACGGCGCCGTCGAGTTTCCCGGCCCAGGTGTCGATGTGGGCGAGCGGTCCGCCGGGCCGCAGCGCGGCCTCGGTGCGGCGCTGGTGGGTGAGCAGGGCGGCGTCGGCCTCGGGGCTGAGGGTGAGGACGGCGGGGTCGGTCCAGCCGGCCATGGCCAGGGCGAGGGCGGTGAGGGTGCGGGCGTAGGTGTCGGCGACCTGCGGGGGGATCAGGTCGGGGGTGAGGTTGCGGAATCCGACCATGGAGCGGGGCAGGGCGTAGAGGAAGCGGGCGAGCAGGCCGCGGTCGCCGAAGCCCTTGGCCTTGGCGATGTCGCGGAACACCGAGGGCTGCACGGCCAGGCCCATGGTGAGGGCGGGCGCTTCGAGGAACTGGGAGTCGCGGCCCTGCCGGTTGACGCGGAGCATGTCTCCGGCGTGGCCCTTGAGGAACACCTCCAGGTTGGGGGTGCCGGAGTAGCGGCCGGCGATGATGTCGAAGATGCCGCCCTCGGCGGAGATGACGGCCATCCGGCCGCCCTGCTCGGCCAGCAGCGTGGCCAGGCCCTCGGGGGTGACGTCGTCGGCGACCAGCTGCGGGCGAGCCGGGACGGTGGCTCCGTCGGCGGCCTGGGCGAGGTCGATGGCCTCGGCGGTGAGGGCGTCGCGCTCGTCCGGGGCGGCGTTCGCGGCCTTGGCGGCGGCCTTCTCGGCGGCGACGCGGGCCAGCTTGGCGGTGGTCTCGGCCTCGGCCCGCACGGTGGCGTGCTGCTCGATCAGGGCCTTCTCGACCGCGAGCAGGGGGCGGGTCATCTCGGAGACGATCGCGGACTTGCGGTTGCCCGGGGGCAGGGCGACGACGGTGAACAGGTTCACCTGCTCGCGCCACCGGCCACGGACCGCGACGACGGCCCGCCCTCCACAGGCTGTGGACAGGGCGGCGAGGGCCATGCATCCGGCGAGGTCGGCGGGGGTCTGGGTCTCCTCTGCGGCGGCGGCGACCATCTCGCCCAGCCACGCGGGCAGGGCCTCGGTCGGGAAGAGCGGCAGCGCGCGGGCCTGCCCGAGCGGCACCGGGGCGTCCCACACGTCACTCTGCTCGGGCGGCGGCTCCAACTGGTCCCAGCCCTCGCCGAACAGGCTGGTGACGTTGTCGTACGGGCCGTCAGACGGGCTGGCGGGGACGGTCATGGGCGTTCCTCTCTGTGGGTGTGAGGGGCGTTCAGGCGGTCCGTGGCGGGCGTTCGCGGCGGCGGCCGGGCCCGGGTGCCCCAAGGAGAAAGCGGCTTACTCCTTGGGGCACCGGTGGCAGGCAGGTCAGGCCGCGCGGCTCACGCCCTGGGCGCCGCGAGCGAGGCCCTGGCGGATGGTGCGCAGGCACTCGCTCTCGCCGAGGCCGATGGACCGGCCGGCGGCGAGCAGGGCGTTCGTGGCGTCCGCCTCAGGCAGGGTGCCGGCGGCGACCAGGCGGCCGACGGAGGCGGCGGAGGCGAACAGGGCGGTGTTCCGTCGCCCCTCGCCCGCTTCCTCGACCTTGGCGGCCTCACGGTCGAGGACGGCCCGGTTGTAGGCGCTGAGGTGGCCGATCCGGGCGCGGATCGACGCCACGTCAGCCGGCGGTGTGGCCGGGGCCTTGGGGGTGAGCAGGGCGAGCAGCCAGCCGGGCAGCGGGGCCGGGGGCAGGTCGACGGTCACCTCGTAGGGGCGGCCGCCCACGGTGCTGCCGGGGGCGACGACGTAGCCGCCGGCGGCGCGGGTGTCGACCTTCCAGCCGAGGCCGCCCCGCTTGTCACCGGTGGTGTTCCGCAGCCGCACCCCGGCCGGCAGGGCGTAGTACAGGTGCAGGCCGCCGCGGCCGGTGCGGACGGTGAACGTCTGGTCGGGGATGGGCTGGCGGTGCTGCTCGCAGAGGGCGGCGAACACGTCCATGCCGTCCGCGATGCCCTGCCCGGCCGCCTCGGGCGGGGGCAGGTCGCGGGGGTGCTTGGGGGTGTCGAGGTCGACCACCAGCAGCCCGGACGGTCCACAGGCCACCCCGATGCCGTACGGGCCGTGCCCCCACGCCCGCCGGATCATGTCGGGGTCGAGGGTGGCGCGCTGTTCCCAGCCGAGGTGGCCGTCGGCGCACGCGCCGGTGCCGGGGCAGCGGTCCTTGTGGTGCAGGGCGGGGTACTTGGCGTCTGGGGCGAGCGGGAAGACGTGGTGCCCGCGGCCGGCCGCCGCGAGGGCGTCGGCGAGGCGGAGGTTACTGGTCGGGGGCAAGGTGTGTTCCTTCCTCCGGTGGGGTGTGCCGCTCGGCGCACACCTTGTGCGCCGGGCGGCGGGTGTCGTCGCGGAGCGGGGTGCGGTGACCGCACCACCGGCAGGGCTTGTCGGTGGTGCGGTCGTAGTGGCGGGCGTCGCGCCAATCGAGGACAGGCCCGGCCATGGGTGGTTAGCGGTCGCCGTACTTGGCGTCCCAGCGGGCGATGGCGTCGTTCTGGATGCGGTCGGCGCGGGCCTCCAGGCGGGCGGTGGACTTGCCGCGGTTCTCGGCGCGCACGACCCGCACGCCGATGAGGAACAGGCGGGCGGCGTCGGTGAGGTTGTCGGCGCCCATCTGCCGCGGGTCGAGGTAGCTACGCGGGTCCTTCTTGGCCATGTCTGGTGTCTCCGTTTCAGGCGGCGCGGCGGTCGGTGGTGGTGGGGAAGGGCAGGACGGTGGCGAGCCGCACCGGCTCCGCCGCCGCGGTGGTGTCGGGGGCGGGCTCGCCGCCGCGGGGCGGGGTGCCGTTGTCGGCGGCGGCGCGTGCGGCGGCGGATTCGGCGAGGACGGTGCGGACCGCGGCGCTGTCGGTGCGCCAGCCGCGCTGGGTGGTCAGGTAGGCGGCGGTGCCTGCGATGCCGGGGCCGAACAGGACGGCGGCGGTGACCAGGTCGGCGGTGTTCACGGGTTCCTCCCGTTCGTGGTGGTGGCGAGGACGTCGAGCAGGTCGGTGCCGAGCGCGGCGAGCCGGTGGGTGATGGCCTGCCAGGACTCGTGGTCGATGTGCATCAGGGCGGCGAGGGCGGCGGCGGGCTGGTGGTCGGCGGCGGCGGTGAGGGCTTCGCGCAGGTGGACGGCCGCGAGCGGCCGGATCACGGGCTGGGCCATGGGTCGGTCCCTTTCACAGGGGCCGCCCGGCCGGGGCCGGGCGGCGGGTGGTTAGGGTGCGCGCATGCGGACGTCGCGGGTGGTCTGGGCGGTGGTGTGTGTCGACGGCGTGCTGGATTTCCTGTCGCGCCACTACGGGTGGTCGCTGAACGTGCAGGCCGCCGTCGCGTTCCCGATCAATTTCGTGGCCTGCATGGTCGTTGCGGCCCGCCGCGGGCGGCGCTGAGCAGGCCCGCGGCTCAGTGCTGGGCGAGGGCGTGGACGGCGGCGGTGAGCAGGGCGTTGACGGGGCCGGCGAGCCCCGTGCTGGCGGCGGTGAAGCCGGACAGCCAGACGACGGTGGCGGCGCCGGGGCCGAGGCGGCGGAAGTACAGGAGCGCACCGGAGGTGGCGGCCATCAGGAGCGCGGCGGAGACGGTGACGAGCACGGCGGTTCTCCCCTCGGGGTTCAGTGGTGGGCGTCGTCGCGGATGCGGCGGGCCGTGGCGCGGGTGGCGGTGGTGTGGTGGTGCAGGCGGCGGCCGATCCGCAGCCGCCGCCCGGTCGCCTGGCAGCGGCGGCAGGGCTTCGGGCGGCGCCGCAGGCGGCCGGTGGGAGCGAGCAGGCCGGTGCCGGTGCACCTGCGGCAGCGGCCGAACGGGCTCACCCAACACACCAAGCAGTAACCGAAAGTAACGGCTAGTAGGCAGGCGAGTGCCAGGGCGGCGGGGGTCACGATGGGGCCTCCCGGGGCGGTTTCGGGGGTTTGCCGAGGTCAGCCGCTATCCGCTAGCGGCCAGCTCAGAGGCGGTTTGAGTCGCTAGCAGGGCCGCTAACGTTAGCGGGGTGAGCCGCTAGCGTTAGCGGCCCTGCTGCCGGTCAGGCGGACCGCTGTCCGTCACGGCGCGTGATGGCGTCCTGGAGGTCCCGGCGCTCGATCCCACGCTTGTTGACCACCTTGCCGTCCACCCGGCGGCCGACCTGGACCACGGTGATGCCGAACGGCTTCAGCGCGGAGGACAGCTGCTCGGCCTCCCAGCCGCCGTACCGGTCCTCGTCCAGGGCGGCGAGCGCGGCGACCAGCGTCTCGGACCACACCTTGGCCTCCCCCGCGGGCCAGATGGAGATCAGGTCGTCCAGGATCCCGCCCTGGTTCTTCGCGCGCTCGGGGGTCTCGCCCGCGGCGATCCCGGTGAGGGTGCCGGCCGCGATCCGGGCGGCGCGGGCGCGGTCCATGATGCGCCCGGCGGCCGGGCCGTCGAGGTAGTAGGAGCGGACGATCTGCGCGTCGGTCGCGGCACCCACGAGGTAGCCGATGCCCTTGTCGTTCGCGGTGAACGAGGTGGCCCGCAGCCCGTTCTTGTAGCTGGACGTGCCGAGGACCATGTCGTTCTCGGTCTGGCCCATCACGCGCAGGCAGAACCGGATGCCCACGTTCGCGCTGACGCCGGAGGGCAGGGACTTCACGTCCGGGCGCTGGGTGGCGAGCAGCAGGATGACGCCCATCGCGGGGCCGCGCTTGATGATGGCCTCGGAGAGGGTGCCGGCCTCCTTGCCGAACGTGTCGTGGGAGTAGAGCTCCTGGCACTCGTCGATGATCAGCACCAGCGGGTGCAGCCCGAGCTTGCGGTCGGCGGCCAGCTCGGGGGTGACCTTGTTCTCCGGGCGGCGCTCCTTCGGCAGCGAGCGGATGACCGCGGCGCGGCGCTCCAGCTCCTTGTGCACGTACCGCAGACTCCCGACGGCGCCTTCGATGGTCTCGTCGTCGGCGCCGGAGCCGTAGTCGGCGGCGACCTTGGCGGCGTCCTCCAGGTCACCGGTGCCCTTGAGCTCCCACACGTGCAGCTCCGCCGTCGGGTCGAGCGCCGCGGCGAGCATCAGTACCCGCAGGGCGAAGGTCTTGCCGAACCGGGGCATGGCGCCGATCAGCACGTTCGCGAACATCAGCAGCATGCTCACGGAGCGGCCGCGCTGGTCGGTGCCGAACGGCAGCGGCTTGAACAGGCTGATCGTGCCGGCGGTGGCGAGCGGCCAGGCGGGGGCCTTGGTCTGGGACATGTCCTGGTCGCCGACCCACAGCATGAGGCGTCCGGCGTGCTGGTCGTGCACCGGCTCCGGCCACACGCAGCCGAGCGGCCTGCGCAGGCCGGAGGCGAGGCGGTCGCGCTTGTCGATGATGTCGATCGCCGTCACCCCGTAGGGCAGGTCGATGTCGGCGCGCCAGCCGTTGCCGTCCCGGGTGATCGGGGCGACGAACTTGATGCCGTCGCCGCCCTTGGCCATCGCCTTGTTGATCTCGGCGATGCCCATGGCGCCGAGCGCGCGGACCACGATGTCGCTGGTGAGGCGCTGCACCTTCGTGGCGACGACGGCGCGGTCGATCAGCGGCTGGTCGGCCTGCCCGCCGGCGGCGCCGAGGGCGAGGGCGGCGGCGGTGGCCAGGGCGAGGGTGGTCCAGCCGGGCGTGGCGACCAGCAGCACTGCGGTGAACGCCACCCCCAGCACCGTCGCGAGGCCGAGGATCACGCTGCGGGCGCGGACTCGGCGGTCGCGCTGCCGGGACAGGATCAGGTACTGCTCGACGTCCTCGCGGCGCACGGATGCGGCGCGGACTGGGCGGCCCTCGGCGTCGGTCACCCACCGGAAGGTGCCGCCGACCAGCCGGGCGGTGCCGCGCGGGGCCCGGGCGAGCAACTTCCCGGCGTAGAGCGGGGAGCGCACGGCGTGGTAGCCGGCGGTGTGGGCGGCGTTGCCGCCCAGCCAGCGGGCGTGGGAGACGAGTTCGGCCTTCGAGCGGGCCCAGGCGGGGATGATCGGGCGGCGCTTCGCTCCGCGGGCCGTCGCCATCCGGTCGACCGGCGCCCAGTCGCGGGGGTTGCGGGAGTCGACGTACACCGGCGGCAGCCCGTCCTCGTCCGGGTCCGTCTCGGTGGGGCGGCGGTCGGCGCGGGCCTTGTCGAAGTCCAGGACGGTGGCGCCGATCGCCCGGTCGGTGGCCAGGTCGGCCTTCAGGGCGGCGAACAGGCCGTCCGGGTCCTCGGGCTGGTTCGGGTCCGGGGTGTGGTGCTGGTTCACTGGTGGTTCCTTCCTCACTGCCTGTGGGTGGTGCGGGAAAGGGGACCCGGGACGGCCGGTCGATGCTTGGCGGCTTGGCGGCCGTCCCGGGGCTGAGCAGGCGCGTATCTGGTGTGACGTCAGGTGCGGCCGCAGCCGCAGTGGGGCAGGTGGAGCGTGCGGCAGCGCTGCGACGTGGTGAGGGCCGCCGGCGTCAGGTCCTGGTCGAACTCCAGGTCGTCCACCGTGGTGAGCAGCTCGCCGAGCTGGCGGCGGGTGATGGTCACCGTGTACTGGGTCCAGCGCTCCAGGGCGTGCCGCGCGTCGGGGTTCTCCCAGCGCAGCTCGACCTGGATGGGTTGGTTCGCGTCGTGGTCCATGGGTCCTCCGTGGGGTGCTGCTCAGGCCGTGCTGGTGGGCCAGGGGATGGAGCGGCAGGTGGCGGCGTGCTTGTTCGCGGCGTCGCGGGCGGCGTGGCGGCGGTTGGAGCCGGGGCCGTCCCCGGTCTTGCAGCCGAGGCACAGCCACTTGAAGGCGAGGGCGTCGCCGTGGGTGGCGGCGGACTCGGCGTGGTGGAACAGGGCGACCAGGGCGGAGCCGAGGGTGAGGAACACGGCCTCGGTGCCGACCGGCAGGCCGGTGGCGGAGTTGGTGTGGATGAACGTGCCGGACACGGGCTTCTCCTCGCAGGGTCAGGCGGAGGCGATGAGGGCGGCGGCGGTCTCGAAGGTGTGGTGCCAGGACTGGTCGAGGAGATAGGCGCCGTTCAGGCCGTGGTCGGCGAGGCGCACGAAGGCGCGGCTGCCGGTGGCGTCGGCCAGCTTGCGGAGCGGTTCGCGCCGGTCGGCGACGTAGTGCGTCACGGCCGAGAGCGCGAGGGCGGCAGCCACGCGGCTGGGCCGCAGCCGCACCCCGAGCAGGCGGGTGCCGAGCAGCAGCGCGGCGGCCTGGGTTGCGGTGTAGCTGGCGACGTGGGCGGCGCAGGCGCGGCGGCCCGCGGCGCTGGACTGCCCCTCGTTGTGGTCGTGCTGGCCCTTGGCTTGGGCCTGGTGGTCGGTCTGGATCCAGTGGTCGGCGAGGTCGGCGGAGGAGCGGAGCAGGGCGTAGGCGGCGGCGAACCTCGCCGCGCGGGCGGTGGTCACAGCGAATCTCCGAGGGTTCAGGCCGCGGCGGTGAGGCCGTCGGCGCAGGGCAGGCAGGTGCCGAGGTGGGCGGGCAGGACGTAGCCGGCGTCCCGCCCGCAGACCGGGCAGGTGCGGCGCGCGAGGTTCGCCGCGGCGAGCGCGGCCGTCCGGCCGGCGGTCATCGGCCGGACCGGCTTGGCCAGGGCGGTGCGGTAGAGGTGGGCGGCGCGCACGGCTTTGGTGCGGCGGGAGCGCCAGAGGATCTGTGCGGCGACCGGCTGACCGCCCGGCCGCAGCCCCCGCTTACGGAGCTGGCGGCGGGTCAGCAGGCCGTCGGGGGCCATCCGCCACGGGTAGGTGGGCAGGCCGAACCGTTCCCCGTGCGGGTCCCAGAACCGCGGTCGGCTCATGCGGCCGACTCCTCACCCGCGGCACCGTCCTCGTCCTTGTCGGCGACGGCCGGCCGCTCGGGCGAGGCGGCGGTGGCGCGTTCGGCCTTGAGGGTGTCGCGCAGGGTGCGGGCCCGGTCGGCGGACGTGCGGACCGCCGTGCGGATCCGCTCCGCAGTCAGCTCCTCCTCCGACCACCCGACCGTCGCGGACCGGGCCTCGGCGAGCAGCTCCTCCGCCGTGCGGGTCGGCACCTTCGTGCGGGCCGACTGCGGCACCGTGCCAGTTGCCCGCCGGGGCCGACTCGACACCGCCGCCACCGCCCGCACCGGCCGAACCGCCGCCACCTCGACCGGGCCGGGAGTCGGCTCCGGCGTCGAGGCGGGGTCGGCCGACTCGTACACCGACGGATAGGGGGTTGGGTCGGCAGGTTCGGGCTGGTCAGGGGTCGACCGGTTTGCGGTGCTCTGGTCGTTTTCTGCCGGTTCGGGCTTGTGGTGCAGGACCTTGGCCACCAGGTCGGATCCGAAGAAGATGGAGCCGACCGGCAGGCAACTGGCGAGCAGGACCAGGGCGTAGTGGGCGGGCGCCCAGTCGGCCAACCGGACCCGACCACCGGCGTGCAGGGCGGGCACCAGACCGTGCACGTAGTTGAGCACCAGCGACGCGGCGGTGAACGCGCCCAGCACCCGCAGCGCGAACCGACGGTCGGCGCCGGTCAGGATCAGCGCGGCGACCAGCGCGAGCGCCATTAGGCCGTCCACCACGAGCGGGTAGAGGCCGGCGGCGAGCGGGTCGGCACCGATCGCACTCGCGATGTCCTTCAACGCGTTCCACGAGACGCGGAACGCCATGCCGACCACGCCCAGCAGCGCGGCGACCATCCAGAACTTGCCCTGCCGGCTCATGCCGCCACCCCCAGCGCCACCGGCCGGTGGCGGGCGGCGCGGCCGGCCCCGGCGAGCGGGATCGGGGCGGCGTTCATCAGGCGCTCGGCGTAGGCGGCCAGCTCCGGGGCGTCCCGACGCAGGTCCACCAGCACCGCCGCCGCGGCGTCCAGGCGGGCGGCGCGGTCGAGCGGCGATTCGCCGGGCACACCGGCGAACAGCTCCTCGTCCACGCCCAACGCCAGCTCCGCGAACTCGTCCGGATCCGCGGCGTGCTGGCCTGCAACAATCGACTTCACGGGTCTACCTCTTCCAAGCGAATCGATAGGCCCCAGGGGCTGCCGCGCTCCGGCCAAGGAACGCGCGGCAGCCCCGACTCACGGGCCCAGACCACTCGTCACGCACGAGTAGCCATGGATCCCGGCCCACCCGCAGACGGGCGGGCCGGTCACCAAAGACACTCGTTCGTTCATCAGGCACGCTGTTGAGTTCTCAAGGGACACGCACTTCCTTCGGGGGGCTGTCACCCCACCCCTCCAGGCGCATCGGCGCAGCTCAGAGCAGCCCAAAGAAGGGCCAGGTCTTGCCTAGGGGGACTATCCCCTTGCCGCGATACCCAAGGTAGGCAGATCAATCCTTTGCGTCAAGCCCCCCTCGCGGTAGCCTTGCTATGCCCCCTAAGCAGAGAAGAGATCACCGTGCACGAGGAGCTGGAGCGGGTGGCGGGCATCGCCCCGCCCGTCGACAGGGCCAAGGCAGCGATCGACCTGATGGCGGACTACCAGGGCCGCGTGGTCGAGCTGTCCCGAATCCGCAGGGAAGCCATCGAGGAAGCTTCGGCATCCGGCATGACACAGGCGGAAATCGCCGCCCTTCTCGGCGTGAGCCGCGGCAGGGTGGGTCAACTCGCCGCAGCTGGCCCACCCCCCGAGCGTGCGTTCTTCGGCGTCGGGCCCGTCACCATCCCGGTCGCAGGCAAGTACGAGGCCAGCAAGACCCCGGACCAGAACCCGAGCGAGGTCGTCACGCGGGAAGACCTCAAGAACTTCGAGCACCTGCGGAAGCTCATGGCAGGCATGAAGCTCGAAGCCGACTACGAGGTGATCCCTCCCACCGGCATCGTGAACCTCAACCGCGAACACCTGGTGGTCATCTGTGGGCCCCGACTGTCGCCGATCATCGCGCAGGTACTCGAAGGCGACGATTACCTCCGCTTCCGCAAAGACACCGCCTGGCACCTGGTAGACCTGAAGACCAACACCGAGTTCAGGTCACCACTGGACACGGACGGCACGGCTGGCGACGTGGGCTACTTGGCGCGTCTTCCGCGGCTGGATGGGAAGGGCACCTTCCTGTACATCGCCGGCATCCACGCGATCGGCGCCAACGGCGTCGTGCACTACCTGGAGAACCACTTGGCCGACCTGTACCGCGAGGTCAAGACTCGGCGCTTCTCTACCCTCATCTCGTGCCGCTACGACCCCGAGACTCTTGAAGTTCTGGAGAGCGAGCGCGTCACACCGATCTACCGACACGAGGTGTGAAAGCTATGCGGGTCTCCCTCGCAACCGAGGCCGGTGGGTCGGCAACAAACGAGGACTGGGCAGCCGGCACACCGACTCTCGCCGTGGTACTCGACGGCCTGAGCACTGGAGGCCTAGACACTGGCTGTTCCCATGGCGTGCCGTGGTACGTGGCGCAATTGGGCGGTCGACTCGTGGCCCAGCTAGGCGGCGGCGCTCACACTCTCAAAGAGGGCCTGGCTCGAGCACTGGAGGAAGTTGCCTCCCTTCACCCTCGATGCGACCTCAAGAACCCAGGGACTCCGTCAGCCACAGTCTCTGTCCTTCGCGAGGAGCCAGAGAACTTCAGCTTCCTAATCCTCGCCGACTCGCCCATCATTTTCGAACACAGTGGCGAATACGCTGTCCACACCGATCTACGTGTCGACTCAGTTGTGCCCGAGCTGCGCGCAGAGACGGAAAGGTTCGCCACGGGGTCACCCGAGCATCAAGCAAGCGTTCGCCGCATGATCACTGCCCAGAGGCTCACCCGAAATACGGTCGGCGGCTACTGGGTCGCCGCGGCGGAGCCTGAAGCCGCCAGCCACGCAGTAGTGGGCTCCGTTCCACGCAGCACCGTGGACTCGGTGGCGGTCATGTCCGATGGCACCTCGCGACTCGTGACGGAGTACGGCGTCATGTCGTGGGCAGAGGCGTTCACTCAGCTTCACCACGAAGGACCGTTCGAGCTGATCAGCGCCGTTCGCGCGGCCGAAGCTACGGATCCACAGGGGAAGCGCTGGCCGCGCTACAAGAGGGGCGACGACGCCACTGTGGTCTTCTGCAAGCCCGACCCGCTCACCGTGATCAAGTCCAGCCCTAAAACTTGATCGTTACCCATCAAGTCGGTTCGAGTGGGGACCAGGACAGCTCGGATCGGCGCTGGATTTTACCGATTCCTACTGGAGCCTTGCCATGTGTGTCAATAGCTAGAAACGCCTTCTGGTATGGCAACGGGGCGACCTGTCAAGAAGTTGGCGCACGCCGTAGACTGCCTGCGTTTGATGGTGAACCGGAGGGGATCCCATGGTCATGAGCCGTGTCAGGACCGTTGCCTTTTACGAGGTAGTGCGCGCCAAAGACGGCCATAATCCCCGCATGGATCAGGTGGACTGGCCTCTAGCCCTTGAGCGCCTGCGTCCGAAGCCGGCAGCCAGGCGTACATTTACTACAGACGAGGATCGCTTTATCGGGGAAGTCGTTACGGGTGAGGGGCGGGAGCATCTCCTCATCGGGCGAATCGGAAGCGGCGACCATCAGACCGTTGACCTGGATCACGGACACATCGAGGATCTCAGGCTCGAAGGCAACCGTGGATTCATTGACACGACAACCGTCTGCTTCCTCGATTATGGCAATGTCGTTGGAATCATGCAGGGTGGACTGGCGTCTCCCCGGGCTACATCAATTCAGCGTTGGATCAATGCCTGCGGAATGGTCTCCGAAGACATCGAGCTTTGGCCTGTGATTAGCAAGAGTGCGTGGGACAAGCTTAAGGATGCCTCGGCGGTCCATAAGGTCGAGATTTCCTTCAAGCCAACGCCCGGCCAACTGCCTCCGGAAACTAGTGGTTTGGCCGGCTTCGCTCGTTACGGTCGCGAGCGCTACCCCGATCACAAGATAAGCATGACTATTGAGATTCCCCGCCGAGCGGGCTTGGGCCCGGTCGCTCGCGCCCGCGGGGAAAGCAGGCTTCGCACAGACACGCAAGCGTTGATGTCCGAGCTGGGATGGCTCACCGAGCCGGGCGTCTCACGTGCACGTGCGCTGGTCACGCTGCCGACCCCCTCGGGCGATCTCAAAGACGAGACGTTGGACTTTCTGAAGCACCACATCACGGCCAAGAGGCGCGTCCAGGTGAGGGCAGAAGACGCGCGCCCCCGACACGAGGCCGCCGTCGAAGCGATCTTGGCCACTGCGCGAGAACACGCCACCGACCTCAGAGCTGCTGTCGGTGCCCAGGTCTAGAGTGGAGCGCATGGGTCGTCGAGGGGAGGCACGGTGCAATGCGCTCGCGCTTTGTGGAGAGAGTACAGAATCTGTGGGCCGAATACCCATCTATTGACTGGATCCTCACAGGCCTGACAGTTGCGGCCTACTGGTCATATCGGGCCGTCACGCACAACGCAGATGCAATTTCCGTACTCTCCGAGGATGCACGGAGTAATGTATACATGACGGCTGCATCAATTTCTGCCCTTGTTGGCGGATTTGGGACAGCAGCCATCAGCCAGTATGCAACCGCGAGCGGCCGACGCATGGTGGAAGTCAGGCACCGATTCGGCCTCAGTATGCGCAAAAACTGGGCTGGGGTCCTAAAGGCGATGTTGATCGTGTCTGGCGGGTGCCTGGTAGCCCTGATTCTCGATGACCACTCGAAGCCGGGCTGGATTGGCTACTTCGTTGAGGCCCTCTTGGCCTTCGGTGCAGCTCGTTCCCTCAGGCTCGTATGGCTGTTCAACCTGCTCATTGATGTCTCAGACCAAGACGCGACCGAGCCGAGACGCTCTCCACCAGTCCAGATCCCTGGCCCGTAGGGTGCGACGTAGCCCCACTAGACCACCTAGGTCGCTGGCGCTCTGCCGCTGGCCGCTCGCAGGCCCGTCTCAGTCTCCGTCTCATTCACCTCAGTTCGTTCGTGTTCACGGAGGTTCAGTCGGAGCTCTCGCACCGCGGGCTGTTCGTCTGTCCGCCGCATCTGGGACCCGGCTCTAATCACCGACCAGACCTCGAAAGCGTGTGTGGGGGCAACTCCACCGTGGGTTCGAATCCCACCGCTACC
>NZ_BAAALD010000037.1:13490-25540 GCF_039528095.1 Kitasatospora arboriphila | reverse complement strand
GCTTCACGAAGGGCCCCGACCGACCCGGTCGGGGCCCTTCGACGTGTCCCCCCGGGCCGCGCGGGTGAACGCGCGGGCGGCCGGGGGCCGCTGGCGGGACGTCAGGGGAAGCAGGAAACGCCACCGGGCTCGGGGCCGGGTGGCGTTCGGGGGGTGCGTTCGGGGTGCCGGAGGGGGCGCGGCCCCGGGGGAAACGGGCCGCGCCCCCGTCGGGACTCCCACCACCGGCGCCGCATCAGGGGGAAGCTGCGGCGCACGGTCCCACAGCGGGGAGTCCCGGTTCCCTGCACCGGGGATTCCTGCCAGATCCCGCGGCACTCCTCCATCGTGCGCCACCGCCCGCGGGCGGGCACCCGTACAAAGCCCCCACTCGCGGGGACCTTCGTCCCGGGGAGTGAACGCCGCTCTCACCCGATGGGCCGTCCGGTGGATAAGCTGCGCAGCAGCAGGAGGGCGCCCGGGGAGAGCGACGGCGGCCCCGCGGCAGGGAGGCAGGCCCGTTCGATGGCTCAGGCGAAGAAGATCGGCATGTATCTCCTGCTCATCTTCGTGATCTACACGATCATCACGTCGCCCACCCGGGCGGCGGAGCTGGTGCAGTCCGGCTTCGTGGGGATCTCGGACGCCGCGAAGGCGGTCGGGACCTTCATGACCGGCCTGGTGAACTGAGCCCGGCCGGTCAGCGGCTACCGTGGCGGGGTTCGTCCACCCTTCCAGCTAGGAGCGGCATCGTGATCCGGCACCTGGTCCTGTTCAAGCTCAACGACGGCGTCCTGAAGGACGACGAGCGGGCGATCGCCGGCGCGAAGGCGTTCGAGGAGCTCGGCCCGCAGATCCCCGAGCTGCGCGAGTGGGAGTGCGGCTGGAACACCACCGTGCGCGACATCGCCTACGACTACGCGATCAACAGCCTGGTCGAGGACCGGGACGCGCTGCAGGCCTACCTGACCCACCCGGCCCACCAGGCCGCCGCGGGCCAGTGGCGGGAGTTCGCCACCTGGGTGATCGCCGACGTCGAGGTCTGATCCCCGCACAGTCGCATCGCATACGCACTACCACTCGGCCCTCCGCCCCGACCCCGGGCGGGGGGCCGCAGCACACATCGGCCGACGGTGCACTGTCAGCCAACACGCCTACGAGCGGTGCTTGCCGCCGATGTGGACGACTTGTGATGCTATGACCGGTTTTGCCGGATCTGGCGAGGTGGTGAGCACGGCCGGGCCGCCCAGGCGGCGGCCGGATCGCAGATGTCGACTCTGGGAGGGGTGACGTGTCCGTGCGGACACAGGACAGCGCGCGGGGCACCGACGGGGAGCAGTCCGCCCCGCCGCCCGCGGACAGTCTCGTCGCGGAGCTGAAGGCCGCCGGGCTGAGGGACCGCCAGAGCGGCACCCGCACCCCGGTGGACGTCCGCACGCTCACCCGGGTCCTCTTCGAGCGGCTCGCCGAACTGCCCCCGGACGCCCCGGAACGCGAACGCGTCCGGGCCGCCCTGATCGAGATCAACGTCCCGCTGGTCCGGTACGCGGCCACCCGCTTCCGCAGCCGCAGCGAGCCGATGGAGGACATCGTCCAGGTCGGCACGATCGGCCTGATCAACGCCATCGACCGCTTCGACCCGAGCCGCGGCGTGCAGTTCCCGACGTACGCGCTGCCGACCATCCTCGGCGAGATCAAGCGCTACTTCCGGGACAACGTCCGCACCATGCACGTGCCGCGCCGACTCCAGGAGCTGTGGGTGCAGGTCAGCGGCGCGATGGAGGAGCTGACCGTCACCCACGGGCGGTCGCCCAAGGTGCCGGAGATCGCCGCCTGTCTGCGCATCCCCGAGGAGGACGTCCGGGCCTGCCTGGACGCCGGCCGGGCGTACAACGCCGCCTCGCTGGAGGCGGCGCAGGAGCACGAGGGCGGACTCGCCCTGCTGGACCGGCTCGGCTACGAGGACTCCGCGCTCGCCGACGTCGAGCACCGGGACATGGTCCGCCACCTGCTGGTGCAGCTGCCCGAGCGGGAGCGGCGGATCATCATGCTGCGCTTCTTCGCCAACCTGACGCAGTCGCAGATCTCCACCGAGCTGGGGATGTCCCAGATGCACGTCTCCCGGCTGCTGTCGCGCATCCTCACCCGGCTGCGGACCGGCAACTCCTGGGAGGAGTGAGCCCGTCGGAAGATCGCGCCGCGTTACCGCCGTGTGACATCTCGCGACGGCCGGGTTTGCCGGGGCCGGTGGGCCGGTATGGGGGGTGGAGGGAGGGTCCGATGCGGGAACCACGCTGTGCTGGTGCCCGTTGAACAGTCAGTCACGAGGGGGTGGGGCGCGTGTCCGGAGAACCGGTCGGTGCGGTCGTCGAGGAGATCCCTGGGGAGCGGGCGGCCGGGGTGCGGGCCGTGCTGCGGGCGTTCCCGCAGCAGCAGGCCGGGGAGCAGGAGCCGGTCGGCGCACCGCCGCCCGGGGCCGCCGCAGGGGACGTCGGTGCCACCGGCACGACGGAGGCGGCCGGGGCGGCCGGGCCCGTGCGGACGGCCGACCCGGTGGTCGGCGAGCGCCCGCTGGACACCCGGACGCTCTCGCGCTCGCTCTTCCGCCGGCTGGCGGCGCTGGAGCCGGGCAGCGCGGAGCACACCTACGTCCGCGACACCCTGATCGAGCTCAACCTGCCGCTGGTGCGCTACGCCTCGGCGCGGTTCCGCAGCCGCAACGAGCCGATGGAGGACATCGTCCAGGTCGGCACGATCGGCCTGATCAAGGCGATCGACCGCTTCGACCCGGACCGCGGGGTGGAGTTCCCGACCTTCGCGATGCCGACGGTGGTCGGCGAGATCAAGCGCTTCTTCCGGGACACCAGCTGGTCGGTGCGGGTGCCCCGGCGCCTGCAGGAGCTGCGGCTGGCCCTCACCAAGGCGGGCGACGAGCTCTCGCAGAAGCTCGACCGCTCCCCCACCGTCGCCGAGCTGGCGGTCTGCCTCGGCGTCAGCGAGGAGGACGTCGTCGAGGGCCTCGCCGTCGGCAACGCGTACACCGCCTCCTCGCTCGACTCCGCGCCCAGCGAGGAGGACGGCGAGGGCCCGCTGGCCGACCGGCTCGGCTACGACGACCTGGCGCTGGAGGGCGTGGAGTACCGCGAGTCGCTGAAGCCGCTGCTGGCCAAGCTGCCGCCGCGCGAGCGGCGGATCATCATGCTGCGCTTCTTCGGCAACCTGACGCAGTCGCAGATCGGCGAGGAGATCGGGATCTCCCAGATGCACGTCTCCCGGCTGCTCACCAAGACCCTCGCCCAGCTCCGGGCCGGGCTGACCTCGGAGGGCTGACGGAGGGCTGACGAAGGACTTCCGGGAGCCGCCGGGGAGGCCCGGGGCGACCGGGGGCGGCGGACGGTCCGGGCGGCGCCGGGGCGGGTCAGGCGAGCAGGTTGGCGCGCAGCCCGTCCAGTACGGCGCCGTCCAGGCCGAGGCCGTCGCGCCAGAAGTCCTCGAAGGTCGGCCAGCCCGCGGCGACCTCCTCGAACGCGGCGTCGAGGTAGTTCCGGTCCGCGCGGAAGATCGGCAGCAGCAGCGCGGGCTCCTTCATCAGGCCGCGGGTGCCGAAGCTGTCCACCACGTGCTCGACGATGGCGGCGGAGCGCTCGTTGGTGAGCAGGTAGTCCGCGTAGACGGTGTCACGGTCGACGCCGAGGGCGGTCAGCACCAGGGCGGCCACCCAGCCGGTGCGGTCCTTGCCGGCCGAGCAGTGGAAGAGCAGCGGGGTGCCGCCGGGCTCGGCGAGCAGCCGGACCACCGTGGCGAAGCGCTCGCGGGCGACGGCGTCGGTGACGAACCAGCGGTAGAGGCCGATCATCATGCCCTCGGCCCGGCCGTCGCCGAGCAGGGCGCGCTGCTTGTCGGCGTCGCGGTCGGCGAGCGCGTTGCGCAGCGCGACGTAGATGTCGAACTCGCGGGCGAAGACAGGCAGGTGGTGCAGGGTGATGCCGTCGTCGGTGGTCCGCTCGACGGTCACCGGGGTGGCGGAGAGCTCCGCGGCGGCGATCTCGGCGGTGGGCAGCCCGCGGACGATGTCCGGGCCGGCCTCGCGGACCTCGTCGAGGCTGCGCAGGTCGACGATCTGGCGCAGCCCGTGGTCGGCGAGCAGGGCGAGGTCGTCCTCGCCGAGCCGGTTGAGCGCGTCCGCGCGCAGGGCGGTGCCCGGCTTGAGCACCCGGCCGTCGGCCGTCCGGTAGCCGCCCAGGTCACGGGCGTTCACGGCACCTCTGAGGCCCAGACTGCGCGCGGTCTCGGTGGGCTGGGTCACGGAAGGCCTCCTGGTGCGCGGGGGACGGCGGGCGCGGGCCCGATCAGTGTAGGGACCGCGCCGCACCCCGGGGCCCGCGCTCCGGGCCGCCTGCTCGACGCCGGCTACTTGACGGCGAGCCAGACCACGCCGCCGACGACGAGGAGGGCGACCACCACCACGGCGGCGATCACACCGCCCCGGCCGGAGGAGCTGCTGCCGTAGGTGTTGACGGAGCCGGGGGCCTGCGGGGCCGGGGTCTCGTCGACGAACGCCCGGAACATCTGGGTGCTGCCGGCGGGGTCGTAGTCGTTGTCAGCCATGGCGAGGACTCTAGCCAACGCGGCCGCCCGCGGAACACCCCGGACCCCTCGGTGGGGTGATCTCCACACGCTCCCCCCACCTGCACGTGCTACGCCCGTGCGACAGCGCCGTGAACTCCGGCCGGGCTCCGGAACAGCCCGCCCGCGGATCGGGTTGACTCGCGGCATGACCGACTACCGCACCGACGCCCGCCGGGTGACCCTCGGCACCTCCGACCTGGCCGTCTCGCCGCTCTGCCTCGGCGGCAACGTCTTCGGCTGGACGGCGGACGAGGCCCAGTCCTTCGCCGTCCTCGACGCCTACGCGGCGGCCGGCGGCAACTTCGTCGACACCGCCGACATGTACTCGTCCTGGGTGCCCGGCAACACCGGCGGCGAGTCCGAGACCGTGATCGGCACCTGGCTGCGCAGCCGCGGCAACCGCGACGGGGTCGTGATCGCCACCAAGGTCGGCATGCACCCGGACGCGCCCGGTCTGCGGGCGTCGAACATCAAGCGGGGCGCCGAGGAGTCGCTCGTCCGGCTGGGCATCGAGCGGATCGACCTCTTCTACACCCACCGGGACGACCCGGCGACGCCGGTGGAGGAGATCGTCACGGCGCTGGACGAGCTGGTGCGGGAGGGCAAGGTCCGCGAGATCGCCGCCTCGAACATCGGCGCCGACCGGCTCGCCGAGTCGCTGGCCTTCTCCGACCGCGAGGGCCTGGCCCGGTACGTGGCGGTGCAGCCGCACTACAACCTGGTCTCCCGCGGGACCTACGAGGGCCCCCTGGCGGGCGTGGTGGCGGCGAACGGGCTGTCCGCCGTGCCGTACTACGCGCTGGCCTCCGGGTTCCTGACCGGCAAGTACCGCCCGGGCGGCGGTGAGGTGCCGAGCGCCCGCGCCCAGGGGGCGGCCCGGTACCTGGCGGAGCCGCGGGGTCCGCTGGTGCTGGAGGCGCTGGACAAGGTGGCCGCCGCCCGCGGGGTGGAGCCCGCCACGGTGGCGCTGGCCTGGCTGGCCGCCCGGCCGACGGTGGCCTCGCCGATCGCGTCCGCCCGTACCGCCGAGCAGCTGCCGCCGCTGCTGGCCGCGATCGACCTGCGGCTGGCGGAGGAGGAGCTCGCCCTGCTGGACGCGGCTTCCGCCTGAGGGTGCGTCCCCGGACGGCAACCGCCCGTCCACGGGCTGTGGACGGGCGGCTGCCCCGGACGGGCGGAGCGGTCGAGCGGGTGGAGCGGGTGGAGCGGGTGGAGGGGTGGAGCAGGTGGGCAGCGACCGGCGGGCGCGGTCACGCCGGCCGCCCCTCCTTGCGTCCGGCGGGCTCCTTGCGGGCCGGCCGGACGGCCGGCGCGGGCACCGGGGCACTGACCCCGGCCGGGGCGACGAAGGCCACCAGCAGTTGTTCCATCAGGGCGCTGCGGGCAGCCTCGTCGAGCTGGTGGGCGGTGGCGCGTTCGAGGCGGCGGACGGCGAGCGCGGCGGCCTCGACGGCGTCGTCGACCAGGACGGTCCGCAGTCCCGCGTCCAGGTCGGCGAGGCGGCGGCGGCGCATCGACTCGGCGACCTCGGGTGCGTAGTCGAGGGCGATCGGCTGGACCGAGTACACCTCCAGGCCGGCCGGGTGGGCCTCGGCGGCGAGGGCGCGGCTGAGCTCGTCGGCGAACCACTGGCCGTCCCGGAGCGCGGGGCCGGGGCCGGCGTTGGAGTCGCAGGGCAGCCGGCTGGCGGTGCGGCTGAGCACGGCGTGGATCTGTTCGCGCAGGTACGCCTCGTGCGCGGCCACCGACAGCACCGCCCGGGCGGTGTCCCGGACCCGCCAGACGACCAGCAGCCGGACGACGATCGGGGTGCCGGTGCGGTCGGTGACCGTCACCGGGTCGCTGCGCCAGTGGCGCAGCCGTACGTCGACGCGTCGGCGGCGGACCAGCGGGTTGACCCACAGCAGGCCGGCCCGGCGGACGGTGCCGCGGTAGCGGCCCCAGCGGGTGAGCACCCTGGCCTCGCCGCCGGGGTTGGAGAGCAGCCCGGCCAGTACGGCCACCAGCAGCAGGCCGACGGCGGCGACGGCGGCGATCTCCGCGCCGCTCAGCCCGGTGGGCCCGCCGCGGCGCACGGCCCCGGTCCGGATGTCCGGCAGCGCCTCGAACTCGGGCAGCACGCCGGCGCGGACGAGGATCACCAGCAGTCCGGTGGTGCCCAGCAGCAGGAGCAGCAGCGCCAGCCAGCCGGGCAGCGCGAAGGCGTGCCGTTCGCGCAGCGCCTGGTCGACGCGGGGCGGCCGGCGGGTCGCGGGGGTCTCGGTGTCCGGGTCGGCGCGGACGGGGGTCAGCTGGCGGGTGGGCGGGTCCTCCGGCACCGCGGCCCGGGGGGTCCTGCCGGGGCCCGGGGCGGTGAGGCCGCCGCTGTCGGCGCGGACGGGCTGGGTCTTGCCGGTGGCGGCGGTGGATCCGGCCGTTCCGGCTCCGGGGCCGCCCGCCGCCGCGTCGGGCGGGCCGGCGGGCCGGGGGGCGGGTCGTGGCGATGAGTCGCGGGTGACGTCCATGCACGGTCCTCGGGTTCGGGTGCGGCAAGGCGGGGCGGCCGGATCGGGCGAGGGCGGCCTGCACCGGATTCCAGGCTAGGTTGACAAGTCATCAAATGGGACATTTCAGACACGTTGGGCGTGTCGACTCCCCACCCACCGAAACAAACTGACGATGCATCAGTCTTTGCGGCGACTGCCCGGACCGCGGGCGAACACCCGCCGCAGCAGCAGTCCGGCGGCCGCCAGGCACGCCAGGCCGGCCAGGCCCGCGAGCAGGCCGCCGTGGGCGGCAAGGACCCGGCCCGCGGCGGACACCGGCTCCCCGGCCGGACGGTGCCCGGCCTGCGGCGGCACCGCACGGACCCGTCCGGACGGGTCCGCCCCGGCCCCGGCGGAGGGCGCCCCCGGGTCGGCCGCGGGCGGCGTGGCGACCGGGCTGCCCGCCTCGGCCACGGGCGGGTCACCGGCCGGGGTGCCGGCGGCGGGCGGCGAAGCGGCCGGCGGGCTCGCCGGCTGCGGGGACGCGGCGCCGGGTGACGGCGGCACGGACGGGTCGGCGGCCCCGGGCGACGGTGCGGGCTCCGCCGCGACCTGCACGGTCACCGGCTCGCCGGCGGTGCTGTTCCCCGCACGGTCGGTGGCGGTGGCGACCAGTACCCGTTCGCCGTCCGGCGCCGCACGCCCGGCGGTGCAGGACCAGGCGCCGTCCGCACCGGCGACCCCGCTGCACAGGGCGATCCGCTCGCCTCCGCCCGCCTTCGGGCCGGCGGTGACGGTGACGGTGGCCGCGGCCTCCGCCCGCCCGGCGAACCGCGGGCGGGACTCGACGGCGGCGCCGGCCTTCGGCACCTCCAGGAGGGGGCGGGCGGGTGCGACGGTGTCCACGGTGAGCGCCGTCTCGGTGCCGCGGGCGGTGTTCCCCGCCGCGTCGGCCGCGGTTCCGGTCAGCCGGTGGACGCCGTCGTCGAGGCTCTCCACCGGCAGGCAGGACCAGGTGCCGTCCGGCCCGACGCCGGTGCTGCAGAGCTCGCCCGCGGCCCGCGGGGTCCTTCCGGCCTCGGTGACCGAGACGGTGCTGCCGGGCTCGCCGGTGCCGGTGACGAGCAGGCCGGGGTCGTTGGTGAATGCGGGCAGCGTGAGCGCGGGGGCCGCCGGCGGAGCGGTCTTGACGGTCAGCCGGACGGCTTCGCTGCGGAGCGCGGCGCCGGCGCGCGTGGTCGCCACCGCGGTCAGCGTGTGCTCGCCGTCGGCCAGCGCCTGTCCGGGGCGGCAGTTCCAGCCGCCGTCCTGGGCGGTCGCGGCCGTGCAGAGGGTGCGGTCGCCCTCGGCGACGGCCACGCTCGCCCCGGCGGGGGCGGTGCCGGCCACCTGCGGCCGGACCTCGGCGGTGACGGTGCCGTCGACCGGCGCGGAGAGCTCGGGGCGGGCGGAGCCTGCGGCGAGCCGGATGCGCTGGTCGACGACCTGTCCGGAGTCGGCGAAGCCGCCCGCGGTGACGAGTTGTGAGGCGTCCCGGGCGATCCGCAGCCGGGCCCAGGTCTCCCCCGCGACCACCTTGCCGGTGACCGCCCACTCCAGGCGGGCGGTGGTGGCGCCCTGCGGGACCTCCGCCTGCACCCGCTCCAGGGGGTCGAAGCGGCCGTTGCGGTCGAAGTCGACCCAGCCGGCCAGGACGGCCGGACCGGCGCCGGGTGCGACGGGCACGTCGACCCGGTAGTAGTCGCCGGTCGCGGCCTCGGCCGGGAAGGCGAGGGTCGGGTCGGCGCCCGGGTACTCGCCACGGCCCGGGCCGGTGCGCGGCGGGACGGGGCTGGCCCAGAGGCTGCGCGGCCCGGAGGGGAGGAGTTCCACCAGGGGGCGGGTGGGTGCCGCCGGCTCCTCCACCGCCCCGGGTGCGCCGTCACCCGACACCGCGGCCCCCGGTGCCGCGCCCGGCGGCGTGCCGCCCGGGCCGGGCACCAGCGGCCGGGCGGCGGTCGCCGCGGCGGAGCGCTCGCGGTGCCGCTCGTCGGTCGCGTCCCGGCCGAGCCAGAGGTCGGAGAGCAGATGGGAGGCATTGCCGTAGCCCTGGGGCGCGGTGCCGAGCGACTCGTCGAGGGTGACCGACCAGGAGGTGTGCAGCGCGGGCGGCGGGGTGGTGGAGCCGTCCCGGGCGGTGGTCCGCCGTTCCAGGCGGAGGGTGGCGGTGCCGACGGTCCCGGTCAGTTCGAGGGTGCCGGCGCCGTCGGCGGCGGTGTCGGCCTGCCCGTCGGCGGGCGGGGCGAGTTCGTCGCCCGCCGCCGTCCAGCCCGTCCAGGGGGTGCGGCCGGCCAGGGTGGGGGTGGCGGGGGTGCCGCCGGTGGCGGTGAGCCGGACGGCGGTCGCGGTCGTGCCCGTGGCCGCGGTGGCCCGGGCGGCGAGGCCGCCGACGTGCAGCCGGGGATTGCGCATCGGCCGGGAGAAGGCGATCCGCAGCGTGCCGAGGGTGCGCCAGGAACCGTCCGCGGCGGTGCGGTCGGCGCCGATGTCGACGGTCTCGGCGGGGTCGCCGGGGTGCATCCCGTCCGCGTACACCGCGGCGTTCCCGGCCGGGCCGGCGAGGGTTCCGGGGGCCGCGGTGGCGGTGATGCCGGGGAGGGGTGAGAAGTCCAGCCGGACGGTGAGGCCGGAGGGCAGCGCCGCGGTGCGGTCCTGGTTCCAGGCGGCGGGGCTCTGCTGGGCCGGGGCCGGGGAGGCGAGTGCGGCGGGCAGCAGCAGTCCGGTGGCCGCCGCGGACGCCAGGGCCCGGCGGGCGGGGGACGTCGGGCGGAACCGTCGGTTCATCCGGCGCTCCTTCGCTGCCGTGGCCGGGCCGCAGCCGGAGATGACGCGGCCATAACATCCGACAAAAGCGAAGCACGTCCGACGGTCCGTCAAGATCCGACACTCGTGGGCGCGTCCCGAGGTGCACCCGATTGGTCGCCGCTCCCCCGCGGCCCCCGCCGGCACCGGCCGGACGGGCGGTTTTCCGCCACGGCGGCCGGATCCCGATCCGGTTTCCTCGGGCTTTCCGATCACCTTCCGAGGCACCCTGTTCGACATGACGGGCCGTCAGTAGAGTCGGCGCACGTGAGCATCGACCCCATACTCGTGAAGAGCAGTTTCGCCGCCGTCGAGCCCCACGGGACCGAGGTGACGGCCTGGTTCTACCAGCACCTGTTCGAACAGCACCCGGACGTCCGGGTGCTGTTCGCCGAGCACCTGGACGACCAGCAGGACCGGCTGTTCGCCGCCCTCGGCGCCCTGGTCGAGCACCTGGAGGACACTGACACCCTGGTCGGCATCCTCACCGACCTCGGCCGCCGGCACGCCGGCTACGGCGCCCTGCCGGAGCACTTCCCGGCGGTGGGCGTCAGCCTGCTCGCCACCCTGCGGCACTTCGCCGGCGACGCCTGGTCGCCGCAGGCGGAGGCGGCCTGGGCGGCGGTCTACGGCGTGGTCGCGGACACCATGGGCCGGGCACTGGTGGCCGCGGGTCCGGCCGGGGCGGACGGGTGAGGACGCTCCGGTGGCCTTCGACCCCGCGGTCCTGCGGGCCGGCCTCGCGGTGGTCGAACGCCGCGCCGACCAGCTGACCGCCTACTTCTACGCCCACCTGTTCGCCCACAACCCCGGCGTCCGCGCGATGTTCCCCGAGCGGATGGAGGAGCAGCGCGACCGGCTGCTCGCCGCGATCACCCACCTGGTTCAGCGGCTGGACGACCCCGAGCGGCTCGCCGGCTACCTCGCCGCCCTCGGCCGCGACCACCGCAAGTTCGGCGCCCGGCCCGAGCACTACCCGGCCGTGGGGGCCAGCCTGCTCGCCACCCTGCGGCGGTTCGCCGGGAACGCCTGGAGCGAGGAGCAGGAGAAGGCCTGGACCGAGGCGTGGACGGTGATCTCCCGGGCGATGGTCGACGCCGCCGCGGCCGTCCCCGCCGGGACGCCGGCCTGCTGGCAGGCCGAGGTGGTACGGCGGCACCCCGCCGCCCCGGACGTGACGGTGCTCACCCTCGCACCCGACCGGCCCTACCCGTTCACCCCCGGCCAGTACCTCACCCTCTGCTCCCCGCGGGTGCCGCAGGTCTGGCGCCCGTTCTCGATCGGCTGCGCGCCGCGGCCCGACGGCACCCTCGACGTGCACGTCCGCCGGGTGCCGGACGGTCTGCTCTCCCCCGTCCTGGTCGACGCGGTGCGGCCGGGCGAGCGGCTGCGGCTCGGGCCGCCGCTCGGCACCGCGGTGCTCGACCCGGCGTCCCGGCGCCCGCTGCTGGCCGTCGCGGGCGGCACCGGCTGGGCCCAGGTCAAGGCGGTGGTCGAGGAGCTCGCCCGGGCGGGCACCCGGCCGGCCACCGTCCTGCTCGGCGCCCGGAGCGACGCCGACCACTACGACCTCGACGCGGTGCGCGCCCTGGTCGAGCGGTACGCCCGGCTGGAGGTGGTGCTCGCCGCTCCCGCGGACGGGGCCGGCCGCGCCGAGGCGGTGGCGCTGCTGCACGCGGGCCTCGGCCGGCTCGGCGACTGCGCGGGCCGGGACGTGCTGCTGAGCGGCCCGCCCGACCTGGCACCCGCGGTGGCCGCCCGGCTGGCCGCCCTGGGCGCGGACCCCTCGCTCGTCCGCCACGACCCGGTGCCGCGGACCCTGGACCGCAGCCGGCCGGCGACGGCGGCGGAACGCTTCCTGCAGCCGCGGGACGTCGCCTGGATCAACCGCACCGAACTGGCCTGAGCCGCCCCGGCCGGGCGGTGACGGCAACGACGAAGGCCCCGGACGGAGTCCGGGGCCTTCGGGTGGTGCGCTCAGCAGGATTCGAACCTGCAACCTCTTGATCCGTAGTCAAGTGCTCTATCCGTTGAGCTATGAGCGCCTGGGCGATCCCCTGGAGGACCGCTGCGGCGAGTTGTGGTGCGCTCAGCAGGATTCGAACCTGCAACCTCTTGATCCGTAGTCAAGTGCTC
>NZ_BAAALD010000037.1:0-13391 GCF_039528095.1 Kitasatospora arboriphila | reverse complement strand
CTATCCGTTGAGCTATGAGCGCTCGCCCTGGCGGCTGGCCTCCGGGGCGGTGCGGGGACAACATTACATGACCGTCGACCGGGGGTGAAATCGATTGATCCCGGGCGCCCGCGGCGCCTCCCCGGGCCCTTCCGGAACCGGCCGCGGACGGCCCCGGGGGCACCCCTCGGCCCGACCCCGGGCCAACCCCGGAGCGACCCCGGGCAGTCCCCGGACAAGCAGAGAGCCCCGCCGGCTGTTGCCGACGGGGCTCTCACGAGGCGGAGGCTGAGGGATTTGAACCCTCGATGGGCTTTAAGGCCCAAACCGCATTAGCAGTGCGGCGCCATAGACCGGACTAGGCGAAGCCTCCTCCACCCGGACCACGACCGGAACCCCGGACGCACTCCGTGCGCAAGTGATGATGCCACAGCCCACGGGCCCGACACCAACCACCGACAACGTTACTAGGCGGGTCGTCCACAGCGCAAAGAACAATGAGATACTGCCGGGGCCCGAGGAGAGCGCGAGCCGCGAGCGCCCGCCGTGACAACCAGCCGGCGAGCCCCGCCGACGTGGCCCAAGCCGTGAGGAGACCTGTCGACGTGAGCAGCAGGCCGACCCGAGGCGCTGCTCGCCTCGCCGCGATACTCGACGCACTGCCCGACGCGCTGCTGCTGGTGAACAGCAACGGCACCGTGGTGGACGCGAACAAGGCCGCAGTGGAGGCGCTGCAGGCCCCCGGTACCTCCCTGGTCGGGCGGGGCGTGCTCGACCTCCTGCCGGAGTTCGACCCCAGCCGGATCCCCGGTTCGATGCGCCCGGCCACCACCGAGGCGGAGGGCCTGGACAGGCCCGTCCGGATGACCGCCCGGCGCACCGACGGCGGGACCTTCCCGGTCGAGGTGTCCGGCAACGACTTCACCGACGACGGTGCCGCCGCCGAGGGCCGCGGCTACGTCCCCTACGACCCGTACCGCGAGGGCTCGGGGCAGGACCTGCTGCTGCTGCTCGTCCGCGACCTGTCCGGGCGCCTCGGCGTGGAGGCGGAGCTGCGGCGGCAGCACAAGCAGACCGAGATGATCCTGCGGGCGGCCGCGGAGGGCGTGCTCGGCGTCGACCTCGACGGCCGGGTGGTGCTGGTCAACCCGGCGGCGGCGCACATCCTCGACTACCGGGCCAGCGAGCTGGGCGGCCGTGAGCTGCACCCGCTGGTCCAGCACTCCCAGGCGGACGGCACCCCGCTCGCCCAGGAGGGCTCCGCCCTGATGGACACCCTGCTGTCCGGGCGCAAGCACCGGGTGCGCGGCGCCGTGCTGTGGCGCAAGGACGGCAGGCCGGTCACCGTCGACCTCACCACCGCCCCCGTCCGGGACGGCGAGCAGCTGGTCGGCGCGGTGATGACGTTCACCGACCGGACGAAGGAGCTCGCGCTCGTCGCCCGCAACGAGCACCTCACCGCCGTCCTGGAGACGGAGCTCGGCGACGCGCTCACCGCGCTGCACCGCCGGATCGACGCACTCGCCGCGGACCCGGCCGGGCAGCTGTGGCCGGAGGCCAACTGGACGCTGCGCCGGCTCGCCGACGAGTGCCGCCGGTTCGGCACCCTGATCGAGGGGGTGCTCGCCCACCAGGCCTTCGAGGCCGACGCGGAGAGCGGGCGCAAGCAGCTCAAGCGCAAGCCGGTCGGGCTGGACGCGGTCGTCCAGCGTGCCGTGGAGCACGCCGGCGAGCTGGTCGGCCCCGGGCGGGTGCGCTACTCGGTGCACGCGGCCGCGGTGGACGTGACCGCCGACCGGGAGCGGCTGGCCCGCGCCCTCGCCCACCTGGTGGCCGACGTCAGCGGCATCACGCCGTCACTGGACGCGCCCGGGACGGGCGCGTCGCCCACCCTCGGCGTGCCCGCCCTGCCGCCGGTCGGAGGGGAGGCCCCGATGGTGGTGGTCGCGGCCGCGCAGCGCGGCGAGGTCGCCCGGATCGAGGTCCGCGGACCGGCCCGGCAGTCCAGCCCCGTCCACCTGCCGATCGCCCGCGGCACGGTCGAGCGGCACGGCGGCGTGCTGCAGCGGCACGAACTGCCCGCCGGCGCGGGGACGACGTACGTGGTCGAGCTGCCGCTCGACCCGGCGGCGGGCCGGGGGGGGCGGCCGGCCGGCCGAGCGTGCCCAAGGAGACCGACACCGCGATGCTGCCGGACCTCCCCGAGGTGCGGCCGGCCGAGCGGCGGGAGAACGGCCAGGCCGGGCCGGTCGGGCGCGGCTCGCAGGAGCCCGCCGACCACGACCGCAGCGGGCCCGTCCCGCTCGGACCGATGGCGGTCGCCCCGGCCGAGCAGGCTCCGGAGCGTCCCGACCGGGTCGGCGGGGGCGACACCCCGCCGGTCGGCGTGCCGCTGGGCCCGGCCGCCCGCCCGGCGGCTGACGGCTCGTCGGATGCCGTGCCCGCCGAGGAGTCCCGGCCGTCCCGGCGGCGGCGCCGGGCCGCGCCCGACGAGACCCCGGCCGGCGCGATCGCCCTGCCCGGGGTGCCGGAGCCCGGCATGCCGGTCTACCCGGGTCTGGAGAACGCCCTGCCGGCCGGCCCGCCCGTCCGGGCCGCGCCGCCCGTGCAGCCGACCGGCCGCCGCCGGCGGGTCGCGGGGCCCCCCCCGCCGCAGCCCGCCCGGGGCCGCGCCGCGCCGGCGGCTCGCGGTGCCCGCCGAGCCGAAGCCGGCCGTGGCCGACGCCGCCCCGGAGCAGCAGTCCGCGGACGCCCTGCCGGTGCCGACCGCCGCCGCACCGGCCACGGGTGCGGAGCTCGAACCGGTGCGCCCGGCCGTGCCCGAGCCCGCCGTCCCCGTCCCGGCGCAGCCGCAGCCGGTCGGCACCGGCCTGGGCGAGCTGAGCCCGCCGCGGCCGCTGCAGAGCGCCTTCGCCGCGGCCTTCCCCAGTGCCTTCCCGCAGCCGGAGGCCGCCGTGAACGGCAGCCGGTCCGGTGCCCCCGAGCTGCCGGCGCTGCCCGCGCCGACCCGGCCCGTGGAGCCGGCCGCGCCCGCCGCGCCGGCCGCGCTGGAGCTGCGGACGCCTCCTCGGCCGCTGTCCGAGCTGGCCCCGGCCGGGGCGGCGCCCGTCCCCGCCGACGAGCCGACCGTGCTGGTGCCGGCGATCGACGGCGGCCCGCGGCGGCTGCTGGTGTGGCCCGAGCCGGACGCCTCCACCAAGCAGGCGCTGCAGGACCGCGGCTACCGGCCGGTGATCGTGCGCTCCCGGGAGGAGGTCGACGCGCAGGTGGCGGGCTTCCCGGCCGCGCTGTTCGTCGACCCGCTGACCGGGCCGATCACCCGGACGGCGCTGGAGTCGCTGCGCACCGCCGCGCTGAACCGGCGGGTGCCGGTGCTGGTCACGGCCGGGATCGGGCTGTCGGCCCGGGACGCGGCGTACGGCGCCGACCCGGCGGTGCTGCTGCGGGCGCTGGCCCCGCGGGACAGCGAGAACCACGCCCCGCGGGTGCTGCTGGTGGAGTCCGACCCGGACGTCGCCGGGGCGATGATCGCCAGCCTGGAGCGGCGCGGCATGCACGTCGAGCACGCTCCGGACGAGAACGAGGCGGTGGCCCGGGCCAGCAGCGTCCAGCCGAACCTGGTGGTGATGGACCTGCAGCGGATCGAGCGCCGCCAGTTGGGCCTGCTGGACTGGCTGCGCGCCAACGACCGGCTGCACCGCACCCCGCTGGTCGTCTACACCTCGGACGGCCTGGACCGGGAGGCCCTGCCGCGGCTGCGGACGGGCGAGGCCGTGCTGTTCCTCGCCGAACGGTCGACGACCGAGGACGTGCAGTCCAGGATCGTCGACCTGCTCGGCCGGATCGGCTCGCTCTCCGAGGCCGGTACGGTCGCCGGCGGCTGACGCCCGCTCAGTGGTGGGCGTGGGCCGCGGCGTGGCCGCGCCCGCGGGAGATCAGCCACCGGTTGACCGGCACGGTGAGGGCGAAGGCGACCGTCAGGGAGAACAGCAGGGAGGCCCAGAACAGCGGCCTGCCGAGTCCGGCGTCCATGGCGCCGGGCACCGCGACCATGACGGTGTTGTCGATCAGCTCCATGACCAGGATCGACACGGTGTCGGCCGCGAGGGCGACCTTCAGGGCCGCACCGAGCGGCAGGCCGGCCCGCCGCACCCCGTACATGGTGAGGGCGTAGCCGAGGACGAAGGCCAGCGCGACCGAGAGCGCGACGGTGGCGCCGGTGTGCAGGCCGAGGGCGGTGCCGACGACCATGCCGAGGATCTCGCCGGCGGCACAGCCGGTGAGGCAGTGCAGGGTGGCCCGGACGGCGGTGGACCAGCCGGAGTCGCGGCCGGCGGCCTGCTGCCCGTGACCGTGTGCGTGGTGCTGGTGCTCGTGGTGCGGGTGGGTGTGGTGCTCGGTCGGGTGGTGCGGGTGGTGCTCCATGGTGCGGGCTCCTCTCCCCTCGCGGGTTCCGCCAGACGGAACGCTATACCCCCCAGGGGTATTCCCGCAGTGGGAGAGGAGCCCGTCCGTCACTCCTTGCCGAGCAGCGTGACCGCGAGGCGGTCGGCGGCGTAGTCGGCCCGGATCACCTTCTTGTCGAACTTGCCGACCGAGGTCTTCGGGACGGCCTCGACGATCGACCAGCGCTCCGGCAGCTGCCAGGAGGCGACCCGCTCGGCCAGGAAGGCGCGCAGCTCGCGCAGGTCGGCGGTGGCGCCGGGGCGCAGCACGACGGTGGCCAGCGGGCGCTCGCCCCACTTCTCGTCCGGCACGGCGACCACGGCGGCCTCGGCGACCTGCGGGTGGGCCATCAGGTGGTTCTCCAGCTCGACCGAGGAGATCCACTCGCCGCCGGACTTGATGACGTCCTTGGCCCGGTCGGTGAGGGTGAGGTAGCCGTCCGCGGTGATGGTGCCGACGTCGCCGGTGCGCAGCCAGCCGTCCTCGCTGAACTTGTCCTCGGGGCGCTCCGGGTCGCGGCCGGCGCCGCCGAAGTAGGCGCCGGCGATCCACGGGCCGCGGACCTCCAGTTCGCCGGCGGCGCGGCCGTCGTGCGGCATCCGCTCGCCGCCGGGGCCGATCAGCCGGGCCTCGACGGAGGCCGGGAAGAGGCCCTGGGTGAGCCGGTAGGGCCACTCCTCCTCGGCGGTGAGGCCGCCCGGCGGCAGCGAGAAGGTGCCGAGCGGGGAGGTCTCGGTCATGCCCCAGGCGTGCACCACGTCGATGCCGTGGCGGTCCTCGAAGGCCTTCATCAGGGCGGGCGGGCAGGCGGAGCCGCCGATGACCACCATGCGCAGACTGGAGGTGTCGTAGGAGCCGGCGTCGAGCTCGTCGAGCAGGCCCGTCCAGATGGTGGGGACGGCGGCGCTGACGGTGGGCCGCACCCGGTCGATCATCTCGGCGAGCGGCTTGGGCTGGAGGTGGCGGTCGGGCATCAGCAGGTTCGCGCCGGACATGAAGGCGGTGTGCGGCACGCCCCAGGCGTTCACGTGGAACATCGGCACCACCGGCAGGGCGGTGTCCCGGGAGGTGAGGCCGAAGCTGTCGGCGGCCATGACCTGCAGGCAGTGCAGGTAGACCGAGCGGTGGCTGTAGACGACGCCCTTGGGGTCGCCGGTGGTGCCGGAGGTGTAGCAGAGCGCGGCGGCCCGCTGCTCGTCCAGCGCGGGCCAGGGGTAGTCGGTCGGGCGGCCGGCGATCAGGTCCTCGTACTCGTGGACGGTGCCGGCGAAGCCGTCGAGCAGCGAGCGGTCGCCCTCGCCGCTGACCACGATGTGCCGGAGGGTGTCGGCGAGCTGTCCGAGCACGCCGGCGAGCAGCGGCAGCACGCTGCCGTTGACGACGACCACGTGGTCGGCGGCGTGGTTGACGATGTAGGCCAGCTGCTGGGCGGGCAGCCGCAGGTTGAGGGTGTGCAGCACGGCGCCCATCGACGGCACCGCGAGGTAGGCCTCCAGGTGCTCCGCGTTGTTCCACATCAGGGTGGCCACCCGCTGGTCGCCGGTGACGCCGAGCTCGTCGCGCAGGGCGTGGGCGAGCTGTGCGGCGCGGGCGCCGACCTCGGCGTAGCTGCGGACCACCGGGCCGGTGCCGTCCCAGCTGGTCACGGTGGAGCGGCCGTGGACGGTCGACCCGTGCGCCAGGATCCGGGCGACGGTGAGCGGTACGTCCTGCATGGTGCTGAACACGCGGGTCCTCCTTGACCGGTGGTGGGTCTCGCGGGCGCCTACTCGCAAGTAGTCGCCGCTGACGTGCCGATTCTTTCCCCGGCCGGGGCCCGGTGTCAGCATCCGTGGCGGAGTTGAGACCAGCGTCTCCGGGGCCGGCCGGGCGACGGCACGGTTGCCCCCGCCGACGGCCCGCGCTTCAGTCGTCCCATGACCATCGAGTACATCCGGTACCGGCTCGCCGGGCCGCAGCACCGCGCCGCGTTCGAAGCCGCCTGCCGCGGGGCGGTGGCGGGCCTGGGCGGCGCCGGGGGGTGCGTCGACTACGCGCTGGAGCGCTCGGCCGGCGACCCGGACGGGTACGGGCTGCGGATCCGCTGGACCTCCGAGGAGGGGCGCCGCGAGTTCTGGGAGAGCCCGGAGGGCGGAGCCCTGGTGGCGGCGCTCGCGCCGTACGCGGAGCCGGCCGGGCTGTCGGTGGAGGAGGCCACGCCGGTGGCCGGGCGCGGCGGATCGACGCCGACGCTCTACACCTGGGCGGGCGGGGCGCCCGCGCTGGAGCGGCTGTTCACCCGCTTCTACGAGCGGGTGGACGAGGACGAGCTGCTCGCACCGGTCTTCGCCGGGAAGGACCCGGCCCACGCGCAGCACGTCGCGGCCTGGCTCGGCGAGGTGTTCGGCGGCCCGCCGCGGTACACCTCGGAGTACGGCGGGCACCGGCACATGGCCTCCCGGCACCTCGGCCGGGGCATCACCGAGGAGCAGCGCCGCCGGTGGATCGCGCTGCTCACCGACACCGCGGACGAGGTGGGGCTGCCGGACGACCCGGAGTTCCGCGCGGTGCTGGCGCACTACCTGGAGTGGGGCACCCGGATGGCGGTGCTCTACTCCGGGCCGAACCCGCCGCCGCTGCCCGAGGCTCCGGCGCCGCACTGGGACTGGGGGATCACCCCGCCGTACCGGGGCTGAGCCGGGCGGGACGGTGCCCTCAGCCGACGAGCGAGTCGAGTTCGTCGCGGTCGACGGTGAGGGCGTTGCCGCCGTAGGACTCCTGGACGTTGCCGCGGTGCTGGTGGATCCGGCCGTGGTCGGTCCACAGCTCGGGGTTGAGGGCGCCCGCGCCGTCGGTGGTGTTGGCGTGGTCGTCCCAGCGGGCGTACCAGACGGCGTCCGGCAGCGGGGAGCTGCCGGCCCGCGCCGCGGCGGCGAGGTCGGCGATGCCGGACTCGGCGCTGGAGTAGAAGCCGGCGAGGTGGCCGGCGGCGTGCAGGGCCTGCGTCCAGCCGACGGCGAAGTCGGTCACGGCCTGACTGCAGCGGCTGTCGCCGCGCGGGTACGCCTCGATGTCGAGGTAGACCGGGCTGCCGTCGCCGAAGCCCAGGGCGCGCATCGCCACGACGGCCTCGGCCGCCTCCTGCTGCCCCTGGGCCACCGCCCGCGCGGGGTCGATGTGCCGCGGCTTGCTGCCGTTGGTGCTGCACGGCGCCTGCAGGCCGACGTGGGTGGGGACGAAGCGCCAGCCCATCTCCCGGGACTGCGCCACCCAGTCGGCGGTCAGCCGGGACTGGGTGCAGCCGCGCTGGGAGCCGCTCACGTAGATGCCGACCGCGCCGTACGGGGAGTCGTCCCACCAGGTCTGCATGGTGGGGAGCGGCGGTGCGGTGCAGGCGTCGAAGCCGGGGCCCTGGTAGAGCTCGCCGGCGGGCAGCCGGCCGCCGGCGGCGGGACCGGCGGCCGGGTCGGCCAGCACGGTGCGGGTCAGCCGCGGCGCGGCCGGGAGCGGCGCGGCGGAGGCCGCCGGGGGCGGCGCGGCCGAGGCCGCGGGGACGCCGGCGGTGGCGAGCAGCAGGACGGAGGTGGCCACGGCCAGCGCGGCGGTTCCCAAGGAGCGCACGCCACAGTCGTACTGACGGATCGTCGGACTCCCGGGTCAGGCGCGCGCCGCCCGGCCGCCGATTCACCCGACCGGTGGGCCCGTCCCGCATAGTGGTAACGGGTTTGCGGCCAGGTGAGTCCTTACGTCAGACTCGGCGGCATGTCCGCTGCCAACACCTTCGAGCCGCTCCGCACGGCTCCCACCGGCGACGCCGTCGCCGACGCCTTCGCCATGCCGCCCTCCCCCAAGGGCGAGCCCGCCGGCGAGCGCGGTGGTTGGCGACGACGCGGCCCCGCCGCCGCTGCACCCCCGGACGGGGGGACGGGCACCCCCCGTACCGAACGGCACCGGCCACCGGCCGGCCGTCCCGAACGGACCACCACCCCGCAGCGGCGCCTGGGATCGATCCCGGCGCCGCTGCTGTGTGTGGCGGCCATGGTCACCTGCCAGCTCGGCATCGCCTCCTCCAAGTCGCTGTTCGGCGTGCTGGGCGTCGGCGGGGCCACCTTCCTGCGGCTGGCCGTGGCCGCGGTGGTCCTGCTCGCCGTCACCCGGCCGCGGCTGCGCGGCCGCAGCCGGCGCGACCTGGTCTCGGCCGTCCTGCTCGGGCTGGCGTCCGCCGGGATGACCCTGCTGTTCGCCGGCGCCACCGACCGGCTGCCGATGGGCACCGCCTCGACCATCGAGTTCCTCGGCCCGCTCGCCGTCGCCATCGCGCTGTCCCGCCGGGCGAGCCACCTGCTGTGGGCGCTGCTCGCGGCCGGCGGCGTGGTGCTGCTCACCCTGCTCGGCGAGGGCTCCGGCGGCGCGGCCCTCGACCCGGTCGGCCTCGGCTACGCCTTCGGCGCGGCCGCCTGCTACGCCGGGTACATCCTGTTCACCGACAAGGTGGGCGCGGTGTTCAAGGGCTTCGAGGGGCTGGCCGTCTCCTTCACGGTCGCCGCGCTGGCCGTCGCCCCCTTCGGCGCGGCCCCGGCCTGGCACGGGCTCTCCGCCGCGCCCTCGCCCGCCCTGCTGCTGCTCGCGGTCGGCGGGGTGGCACTGCTCTTCCCGGTGGTGCCGTACGCGCTGGAGATGACCGCCCTGCGGCGGATGCCGCAGCAAGTGTTCAGCGTGCTGGTGAGCCTGGACCCGGCGGTCAGCGCCCTGGTCGGGCTGGTCGTGCTGGGGCAGCTGCTCGGCGGGGTGCAGCTGGCCGGCATCGGCTGCGTGGTCGCGGCCAGTGTGGGGGCCACCCTGACGGCACGCCGCTGACGGTGCGCCGCTGACCGCACGGCGCCGGCGGCGGCCCACCCGCCCGGAGGACGGACGGAATGCAGGAGGGCGGGCGGTGCCGTGGTTCGGCACCGCCCGCCCGTCGGGCTTCGGAGACCCTTTCCGCGCCCTGGTGTCCGGTGTCCTCCCGGGGCGCCGCGGGCCGCTCCCCCGCTCGGCGCCCCCGCCGACGGGTGGTGCGGCCGTGTTGCTCGGCCGTCCGGGAGGACCGGCTCAGTCCGCGGCGGCCCCCGGTGCGCAGATCCGGTGCGGCGCGGTGAAGCTCCCCATGCATGTCCTCCGTGGCCGGGTTCGTCGGCGGGGCCCGCCGGAGAGAAGACTCCCGCAACAAATCGACAAAGGCATAGCTCGACGTACCCTTTTCGCCCTTTAGCGTGATGTCGAGCCGGTTGTCCTCAGCTCACCGCACACCTGCCGCGTCCGCCGGGGGCGCGCGGGAGCATCCGCACGCCCCGCCCGGCGAGGTCCTCAGAGGGCCTTGCCGGGGTTGAGGATGCCGAGCGGGTCGAAGACCGCCTTGATCTGCCGCTGGAGCTCCAACCCGACCGGACCGAGCTCGCGGGCCAGCCACTCCCGCTTGAGCAGGCCGATGCCGTGCTCGCCGGTGACCGTGCCGCCGAGGTCCAGCCCGAGCGCCATGATCTCGTCGAAGGAGGCCCGGGCGCGGGCGGTCTCGTCCGGATCGGCGGAGTCGAAGATCACCACCGGGTGGGTGTTGCCGTCCCCGGCGTGGCTGACCACGCCGATGGTCAGCCGGTGGCGCTCGGCGATCGCGGCGACGCCGTCGAGCATCTCGCCCAGCCGGGAGCGCGGCACCGCCACGTCGTCGATCATCGTGGTGCCGAGCCGCTCCATCGCGGGCAGCGAGAGCCGGCGGGCCTCCAGCAGCATGTCCGACTCGGCCTGGTCCTCGGCCGGGACGACCTCGCTCGCGCCGGCCTCCCGGCACAGCCGGGCCACCTCGGCCAGCTCGGCCTCCTTGGCCGGGCCGTCGAAGGCGACCAGCAGCAGCGCCCGGGTCGACTCCGGCAGTCCCATCCGGGCCATCGCGTTGACCGCGCGGACGGTCGTCGCGTCCATCAGCTCCATCAGCGAGGGCACGTGGCCCTCCGCCATCACCGCGCACACGGCGGCGCTCGCCGACTCGGTGCTGGGGAACTCCGCCGCCAGGGCGAGCTGCGGGGCCGGGGCGGGCCGCAGGGCGACCACCGCCCGCACCACCACGCCGAGGGTGCCCTCGGAGCCGACCAGCAGCCGGGTCAGGTCGTACCCGGCGACGCCCTTGGCCGTCCGGCGGCCGGTGCTCAGCAGCCGGCCGTCCGCCAGCACCACGTCGAGGCCGAGCACGTACTCGGCGGTGACGCCGTACTTCACGCAGCAGAGGCCGCCCGCGCCGGTGCCGATGTTGCCGCCGATGGTGCAGGACTCCCAGCTGGACGGGTCCGGCGGGTAGGCGAGGCCGTGGCCGGCGGCGGCCCGCGAGAGTTCGGCGTTCACCACGCCCGGCTCGACGACGGCGAGCCGGTTGACCGGATCGACCTCCAGGATCCGGTTCATCTTGACCATCGACAGCACGATGCAGCCGTCCACGGCGTTCGCCCCGCCGGACAGCCCGGTCCGGGCGCCCTGCGGCACCACCGGCACCCGCAGCTCGGTGGCCGTGCGGAGCACGTGCTGGACCTGCTCGACGGTCTCCGGGAAGACCACCACGGCCGGCGACCCGGCCTCGCAGAACCCGGCCATGTCGTGGGCGTACGAGGCGACCACGTCCGGATCGACGGCGACCGCCGCCTCCGGGAGCCCCGACACCAGCCGGTCGACCAGATCACCCACGGCAGCCTCCGTCTCTCGCACGTCCGTCCGCTCTGCACTCTGCCCCCGTCGGGCGGGCGCGGCAAGGACGGTGCGCGAACACCGATCGGCACCCCTGACGGGCGGTCAGGAGTGCCGGTGCGGTGGAGCGGGCGGGCTCAGCCGTGGTCGGCCGGCCGGTCCAGGAGGACCACCTCGAACTCCTCCAGGCTGCGGACGGTCACCCCGGCCGCCGGGACGTTCCGGGCCCGCAGGGCGGCCTGCGGGGCGCGCGAGGCCTCCAGCGCGGCGCGGTCGCGGAAGATCGTGCCGACCGAGGAGCGGCCCTCCGCGCGGTTCACCAGCAGGGTGCCGGAGACGAAGCCGTCGAGCCGGCCCATCTCGGGCAGCAGCGTGGTGCGGAACCGCTCGACCAGGTCGTCGATCCGGGCCGGGTCGATGTCCGCACGGACCATCCGGAAGCCCGCGCCGGGCGCGGCCGGGGCCGGCGGACTGAAGGCGGCGGCCTCCCACACGTCGACGGTGACCGTGCCCGCGAACGGCGCCAGCAGGGCGGCCCGGCGGGCCTTCAGCGCCTCGTCGCTGTCCTGCTGGGCCTGCTCGCTCTCCCACCAGGACCCCATGGCGATCTTTCCGACCGTCCGGTCGGCGAAGAGGCCGTAGCCGCGGTAGCCGGGACGGTCGGTGAGCAGGCCGACGGCCTCGGCGCGGAGCGCGTCGAGCGCTTCGTCGATCCGGGCGGGGTCGCCGGTGGCGTAGAGGGTGCGGACGTACATGGCAGCGGTTTCCTGTCGTCGGCCCGGCACGCTCCGCGGCACCGGGTACGGGCACGGCACACCTCCATCCGACGGCCCCGCCCCGCCCCGGGCAACGCGGACGACCCGAACGGGGGCCGCCCCCGCCCCCGCCCAACGCAGAGGGCGGGCACCGGCCGTAGCCGGTACCCGCCCTGAGCCGGTACTTCTTTCCTCACACGCGGAGGGTGTGGGATTTGAACCCACGGTGACCAGAGGCCACGACAGTTTTCAAGACTGTTCCCTTAGGCCGCTCGGGCAACCCTCCTGGCGGAGGTCAGCCTAACGGGTCGGAGCGGGTTCGGTGCACTCCGTTTCCGGGGCCGGGTGACCCCGGGCGGGGTCAGTTGTCGCCCTTGCGCTCGCCGAGGACGACGGTGGTCTTGGCGGCCTTGCCGTCGCGGGTGTACTCGACCTCGACCTTCTCGCCCGGCTTGTGCGTCCAGATCTCGGAGACCAGGGTCGGGCCGCTGTCGATCGGGATGCCGCCGAGCTTGGTGATGACGTCGCCGGGCTTCAGGCCGGCCTGGTCGGCGGGGCCGCCCGGGGTGACGGCCGGGGTGCCCTGGACGGCGTTGGTCTGGATCTGGGCGCCGTCGCCCTTGTAGTCGTCGTTGCGGAGCACACCGAGGATCGCGTAGACCGGCTGGCCGTCCTTGATCAGTGTCTCGGCGACCCACTTGGCCTGGTTGATCGGGATCGCGAAGCCGAGGCCGATGGAGCCGGCCCGGCCGTTGCCGCTGGTGTTGGACTGGATCGCCGAGTTGATGCCGATCACCGCGCCGGAGGCGTTGAGCAGCGGGCCGCCGGAGTTGCCCGGGTTGATCGAGGCGTCGGTCTGCAGGGCGTTCATGTAGGACGCCTGCGCCCCCGTCTCGTCGCCGGAGGCGACCGGGCGGTCCTTGGCGCTGATGATGCCGGTGGTGACGGTGCCCTCGAGGCCGTAGGGGGCGCCGATGGCGATGGTGGCGTCGCCGACCGCGACCTTGTCGGAGTCGCCGAGCGGCAGCGGGACGAGCTTGTCCTTCGGCGGGTTGTCGAGCTTGATCACCGCGACGTCGTAGCCCTGGGCACGGCCGACCACCGAGGCGGTGTAGGACGAGCCGTCGGAGAACTTCACGGTGAGCTTGCCGCCAGAGGCCGCCGGGGCGACCACGTGGTTGTTGGTGAGGATGTGGCCCTCGGTGTCGAAGACGAAGCCGGTGCCGGTGCCGGACTCCTGCGAGCCCTGCGCCTTGATGGTGACGGTGCTGGGCAGCGCCTTGGCGGCGATGCCGGCGACCGAGTCCGGGGCGCGGTCGGTGACCTTGCGGCTGTCGCTGACGCTGACGGTGGTGCTCGTCCGGCTGGTGCCGTCCGAGCTGTCGCCGCCGCTGACCGCTGCGCCGATGGCACCGCCGGCCACGCCGGCGACCAGGGCGACCGCGGCGATCAGGGCGACGAGGCCGCCGCGCTTGCGGCGCGGGGCCGGGCCGCCGACCGGCGGGTACGGGTACCCGGGGC